>CBFCXA010000075.1:0-9694 GCA_965601985.1 uncultured Chromatiales bacterium
CGGACATGCTCAACGTCTGGTACCGGATGTCCTGGCGCGGAGAAATTCACGGCTATGACAAGCCGATCGGCGGCGAGAACCGCGTGAGCGCAACCCTGCAGCGCACGCCCGACGGCTGGCGCTACCGCCAGCTCACCGAGGCGCCGATCGCGCCGATACTCTACATGCGCTGGCTGTACGAGAAAGCCGCGGAGTAGTTGCCCTCGCCGCTAGACGTGGCGGAAAAAGTCGACCATTGCGTCGCGATACGCGGCGACGTCGTCGACCAGCTCATTTTCCAGGTCTTCCAGCCGGTCTTCGGCCTTATCGGCGGCGGCGCGCAGCTTCGCGCGCACTTCGCCCAGGCGGCCCGAGAACTCGTCGCGCTTCTCGGCCAGCGCGTCGCGCGCCCCGGCTTTTGCCAACGCGAACTGCAGCTCGGCAGCTTCGAATTCTGCCTGCAGACGGTCCGAGGCTTTCACGAAGCGCTCCATCTCGTCGACCATGCGGTCTTCCGCGCGGTGCTCGACCACGGCGAGTTTCGCTTCGGCCTCGCTGATCGCATGACGCAGCTTATCGCGCTGCTCGGTGAATGCCTCGCGGGTCTCCGCCTCGCCAAGCGCCAGCTGCACACGCAGCGCCTGGAGATCCTGGCGGATGTCCTGGGCGGCCTCGGCAGACAAATCGGCCGCATCCTCCAGCTTCTCCTCGACCTCGTGGCTCACCTCTACGAGCTTCTGCTTGCCGGCGGCCAGCCGCTGCATCGCTTCGTCACGGCCGTGCTCGAGTTGCGCTTCCCAGGCATCCAGGCGCGCGTCCCAGTGATCGAGCTGGTGGTCGAGGCTGTTCCTTATCTTTTTGATGATGGACATGGTCCTATCCTTTGTCGTGCCAGTGCTTGAAATATTCCGGCCAGCGTTCTGCAACCAGCTCGAAGGCGTCGGGTGCGCCCTGCTCGAGCAGGCTGCGGTTCTGCGCCGGCCACTTTTTCGGCCCGCCTTCCTGCGGCAGCTGGCGGGTCGCGTCGATGATGAACTTGCTCGACAGCATCGGCGTCGGCCGGCTAGGGTCCGGCATCATCATCTGCGTCTGCGGGATCAGCACGCTGGCCGACGGTTGCCAGCGCGCGCCGATCGCCTTCATGACTGCAGCCGGGCTCATGATGTCGACGTCGTCGTCGACCACGATCACCAGCTTGTTCAGTGCCGGATTCGCGGCTACATACTGCCCGGCCGACATACCCTGACCGGGGAAGCGCTTGTTGATGCTGATCACGATCACACCACTCGCGCCGCCGGGTGAGTACAGGCCGGTCAGGTTCGGGATCAGGCGCTTGTACAGGAAATAGTTCGACGAAACCTGGGGAGCCTTGGGCATATCCCAGGTCAGGCCGGTGAACGAGTTCAGCACCCACGGCCGCTCACGGTGCGTAACCGCGGTGATGTTCATAAAATAGTTCTCGGCCTTGCCGGCACCCTGGAAGCCGTACATCTCGCCGTACGGGCCTTCCTGCTCGAAGTCTTCCAGCGGAATCTCGCCCTCGATCACGAACTCGGATTCGGCCGGCACGTGTATATCGCTGGTCTCACACTTGACTACCGGCAGCGCACTGCCGCGCAGCCCGCCGACGAACTCGAGCTCGTCTTCCTTGTAGCCGGCCATCTTGGTGGAGCTGGCGCAGAAGGTCATCGGATCGGGCGCGACTGCGATCGCGACTTTCGCCACCTTGTCGCCGCGCCGCTGCATCTCGCGCAACAGCAGCCAACCATGCTGGCCGGGCTCGGGATTCACACCGAGCTTGCGCGGGCCCTTTACCTGGCAGCGATAGGTGCCGACGTTGCTGCCGAGTTCGGCATCGCCGATAAAGACCGAGCCCATGTTGATATAGCGGCCGGCGTCGGCCGGGTTGCTCTTCAGCCAGGCGAACCGCTCGATGTCGATGTCGTCGCCGGCCAGCTGCACCGCTTTGCAGGGCGCCTCGTCGGCCGGGATTTCGCGCGGCGGGATGCGCGCCCAGTTGCCGCCCGAATCGAGCCGCGCTACCAGGTGGTCGATCACCGCGCGGTACATCTCGCCCTGGTCGTCGGTGATGTCGGGCACACCGAACAGCATTGCCTCATCCGGCCAACTGCCATAGAGGTTGGCCAGCACCGGTCCGTCGCGCCATTCGCCGCCGATCTTTACGCGTTCTACCAGGAACGCCGGCGCACGCTCCGGCCCGTATTCATCCAGCAGGCGATAAGCGAAGGCGGTGAGCTCGAAGCGATCCTGGTCCATCTCGGGCAGGCGCAGCAGTCGCCCGCGCGCATCGAGTGCGCCGACATAGGCACGCACCGAGTCCATCGGATTTGCGTTGGCCGCGGCGGACGGCTGGGCCAGGGCTGACATGCATTACCTCCCGAAGCCAGGCTGGCCGATTACTTTAGCCCATCCGGTGCGGATGGCGTGAACTGACTGAGTCAGCGCTGCAACGCGCGCAGATAGTCGATCAGGCGATCGATGATCTGGCGCACCTCGGCCTCGGCTTCGCGGTCGGCGCCTTCTTCGACCCAGAACTCGTAGCCCCAGACCGGCATAAAGCGCGTACCGTGCGCGATCACGACAGAACGCCCGTCGATGATCTCGCTCAGCTTTTCCTCGTCGAGCTTACCGTCGTTGCGACGCGCCAGGCGGGTCAGGTCCGGCACCGTGGTCGCCACCGCATCGGCAACCGGGCCCTCACCCATGCCATCGGCGCCGTGGCAGCTCGCGCAGAAGCGCATGAACAATTCCTGGCCGTTGTAGTCGGCGAATCCCGCCGCCGCGGCCGGCAGTGACATCAGCAGTATGGCGAGGCCGGCAATTAGCGACCGCATGGGCAACTCCCGTTGACTGGCCATATTGGCCTGTCTCGATGATTGCAGGCGCCCGGTGACCACCAGAATACGTAATGCCCGCAGTTCAGCATAGATCGTAGGACAACCAGCCGAGCAGCCGGCCGGCCTCGTCGCGCAGGCTCTCGTGCGTGTAGCAGGCGCCGGACGGCGGGCGGCCAGACGCCGGGGTCAGGATGCTGTCCGCCTCGCCCGGCCGCCGGGGCAGGTTTCGGCCCCGGGGCTCCAGCAGGTCTACCGTCGGTCCGGAAACCGTGGCCATGCAGTCCCAGGTCTCGCGAGAGTCGTTGACCAGCCGTGCAGCGGCCCGCCCGTCACCGGCCGGTTCGACACGTATTACGCGCGCCTCTCCCTCGGTGGCCTCGACGCAGGCCAGCACCGCCGGCAGCAGCGACCCCAGCCAGGCGGTCCAGTCTTCGGCCGGATCGCGGCCTTCGAGCTGCGCGGTCGGGTAGTCGGGCAATGCTCCCGCCCCGGAGCCACCGCAGCCACCCGGCAAGGAGATCAGGCCGAGCAGGACCGACAACGGGCCGAGGCGAACGGGACTTTCTGTCGCCTTGATCATTGAGAGATACTAGTCTGCCTGCAGTTCTTTACTGGAAAGAGTCTATGCGTTCCCGCCTGATCCTGTTGCTGGTCACGCTCATCATCGCCGCCTGCGCGTCGTCTCCGACAGGACGCCGGCAGCTGATGCTGGTGTCGGAAGATCGCGCGATCGCGGCATCCAGGCAAGCTTACCTGTCGCAGATGAGCCAGCTCGGCGCCGAAGGCAAGCTGTCGACCGACCCGAAAATCGACGCGCGGGTCAACGAAATCACCGGCAAGCTGGTCGCGCAGGCGATCGAAATGCGTCCGGACACCAGAGACTGGGAGTGGAGTGTCGAGGTCATAGATGATCCGGACACCGTCAACGCCTGGTGCATGGCCGGGGGTCGCATGGCCATCTATACCGGGTTGATCCTGCAGATCGATCCGAGCGACGACGAGCTCGCTCAGGTCATGGGCCACGAGATTTCGCACGCGCTGGCCAATCACACCGCCGAGCGCATGTCGATCGCGATGGCCTCGAGCGTCGGCGTGATAGCCGCCGGTGTGCTGTCCGACAAGCCGGTGGTAGCCATGGGCGCGGCCGCGGTCGCCGCGAAAGCCGCAATTGAATTACCGAACAGCCGCACGTCGGAGTCGGAAGCCGATCGCATCGGCATCGAGCTGGCCGCAAAGGCCGGCTACGACCCGGCCGCCGCGGTCACACTGTGGCAGAAAATGGAAGCCGTATCCGGCAACGGGCCGCCGGCGTTTCTCAGCACGCATCCGAGCCCGGAGCAGCGGCAGGAAAAACTCGCCGCGCTGGCGCCGCAGATGCAGCCCTACTACGAGGCGAATGTCGAACGACCAAGCTACCAGCTGGCCGAACTCGATTTCAGCCAGGCCGCGGGCAGCGGCAACGGCTCACGCAACGCTGCGCAGCCCCGCTAGTCGGGCTCAGTCCGTCTCGGGGCAGTCCTGGCCGGGCAGCAGTTGCCGGAATTGCGTGACGCGCAGGTGCTCACGTTCCGGTAACCCCGGTTCGGGCGCACGCATCACTATCTCCGCCTCGAATACGGCAAGCACCTCGGCGCCCGGCTCGCCGCGCTGCTCGAGGTAGGCACGCTCCAGTGGCAAGTGCCCGGCCTCGATCAGCACCGGGTAGAGGCGCCCGCCGGCACAGTCCCGCAACACCGCCGCGTCGGCCATGTAGCGGTACATGCCGATGAAGCGCTGCGCGCCGGCTTCGGGTGTCGCTTCGACGGTATCGGGCGGCGCCGGCCCGGCGTCACCGCTACTGTCGGTATCAGGCTGGCAGCCGAACACCATCAGCGATGCGAGCAGCACGCCGGCGATCGCCTGACGATAGAGTCGGTGGCAGGAGTTTCGGCACATACTACGATACTCTAACAGGCATGAACGACACACCGAACAAGACGGTCCGCGACGACAAACAGCCGGTCCGCGAGATCACCTCGCTAGGCTTCCTGCTGCGTTTTCTCGCCTCGCTGGTATTGGTGATGGCGACCTACAACCCCACGGACTGGTCTTACGTCGACTGGGTTACCGGTGCATTCGGCAATGGCGGGCTCGGCCCGGAGCACCTGTTCGTCGGCGTGGTGCTGCTGATCGGCTGGGCCGTGCTGCTGCACGCAACCTTCCAGTCGCTCGGCACACTCGGCATCATACTGGCGGTGGCTTTCTTCGGCTCGCTGGTCTGGCTGCTGATCGATTTCAATATCCTGGCCACTGGCTCGGTGTCCGCATGGGCGTGGATCGTTCTGGTCTGCCTGGCCGCGATGCTCACCGTCGGGCTGACCTGGTCGGCGCTGTGGCGTCGCATGACCGGCCAGGTCGACGTCATAGACGACGCGCAGTAGCTTTACTCGCCGCTTGCGGCCTGGGCTTCCAGCTTCAGGGGAATCCAGCCGCCGTCTGTCTGTTCCGCTTCCTTACCCGGCAGCACGCGCACGCGTGCGGCGTCGACCTGCCCGGCCTCGACAAGGACGGCCACGATTGCATTCGCCCGCTGTGTCGACAATTCGGCCAGGTCGGACTCCGTCACGGACTGCGCATCGACCAGCGCGCCGCGCAGGTTTGCAAGGTAGGCCGGCTCGTCCAGCACCAGTCTGCTGTCCGGGTTCTCCGGATCCTCCAATCGCTGCGCACCGGCCTGCGCCGATTCGATGGCGCCCTCCGGCAATTGTGCCTGTGCGAGTTCTTCCAGAGCCCGCCGCTGGCGGACGGTCAGCAGGTCCTCGGCGCGGCCCCCGGTTTCAGCGGCGAGCAGCTCTTCGACCGCCGCGTCCAGGCGTTGCTCACGCAGCGCCGCGGTATCAGCCTCGGCGTCGACCACGCCCGGCACCTCGATCGCCAACTGCGGGCGCATGGCCAGCGCTTCGGCCAGCTTGGCCAGCTTCTCCTGTTCAGGCGGCGTCAGCTCGGCTTCGCCCGCGCGGAATTCCACCAGGTCGATCTGCTCATCGGCCCCGGCGCCTACCAGGCCGCCGAGCAGCCGGAACGGCGCAGTGGCGATCTTGGTCACCAGGTTGGCGAAGGCGCGGAAGACCACACCGCCAATGCTGAACTCCGGGTCGTCCACGTCTCCCGTCACCGGCAGATCGATGTCGATGGTGCCGTCGGGCTTCTTCAACAACGCGATTGCCAGGCCCAACGGCAGGTTGGCCGCGCCCGGGTAGTCTTCCTTTTCGCCCAGCGTGAGCCGGTCGATGACCACGCTGTTGTCGCCCTGCAGTTTCCCTTCGTCCAGCCGGTAGCGCAGGTCGAGGTCCATGCGACCGTCCTGGATTCTGCGGCCCGCGAACTTGACCGTGTACGCCGACAGGTCCGGCAGCTCGACGTTTCGGAACAGGACGCTCAGATCGCTGTTCAAGGTCGGGTCGGCCGGGCTCAGGCTTCCGGAGATCTCGGCCAGGCCATACTCGGCCACCCGCCCCTGCAGATCGACCTGGGCCGGCTCACTGCTGGCGGTGGCCAGGGTGCTGATGCTGCCTTCGAGCTCCGTGATCTCTGTGGCGAACGCAAACGGCAGGTTGCGGTCGCTGAAGTCGGCGCTGCCGTCGGCGATCGTGATCTTCGCAAGCGTAGCGGCCAACGGCTCGGACGGCTCTGCTTCGCCCGCTTCGGCCTCGGCGGCGGCGGCAGCTTCCGGTTGCTCGAAGATGAGCTGCTGGAAATTGGTGCTGCCGTCCTCGTCGATCAGCAGGCGCGCGTACGGTGCGGCCAGCGCGACCTCGGAGATGTCGAGCCGGTTCTCGGCCAATGAGAATTTCAGGCGGTCGACCGTCAACGACTGCCAGCCAAGCAGCCGCTCTTCCTTGACCGCGTCGGCGATTTCAAGCTGGCTGACCGACAGGCCGCCGTCAGCCGATAACGGCTCGTCCGGGTTGTTCGCGATCGCGAACTGCGCATCCAGAGCGCCGTCGTTCAAGGTCATGCGCGCGAATTCCGACAGGTAGGGCTGCGCGACTGCGAGCGCCACCTGGCCGAGCTCGAGCCGGGCATCGACACTGAGGTCCGGCAGCAGCGTCAGTTCGCCATCCAGATCGGCCTGGCCGCCGGAGCCCAGCACTGCACTGACGCTCAGGGGCGATACCGCGCCCGGCTGGTTACTGAGGTCGCGCAGCTCCACGCGCAGCGGATCGATCACGATCTGCGCAGGTTCGCCGCTCAGCGCCTGGTCCTCGAACTCGACGGTCATCTGGTCGATCTCCAACCGCCCCAGCCCCAGCTGCCAGCCGGCTGCGAGTTCCGACTCTGCCACCGCCATGTCGTCCGCAGGCAGCGGGGCCCCGGCCGGCCCGACCGCCGGCGATGCCGATGCGGCATCTTCCGGCGGCGTCGCCCCGGCGGTGTCTGCGGCCGCAGCCGGCACCAGCTTCTCCAGGCTCAGGGAGCCGTCGGCGTAGCGCGCCAGCCGCAGCCGCGGCGAACGCATCACGTAGCTATCCGCCCCGGCGGCCTGCTCGCCGAGCCGCAGGTAGGCGCCGCGCACCGAGACCTCCGGCAGCTCGAGGAAGTCGCGCGGCGCGAAAGGTGCGCGTGCCTTTACGCCGCGCACGTCGAGGTCGAGATTACTGATCTCGACGTCCAGCTCGGCGCCGTCGGGCCAGTCGATCGCATAATCGAAACCGATCTCGGCCTGACCCTCCACGACCTCGAAGTTCACGTCGTCCTGCAGGTACTGGTAGGCAAGCGGCAGGTAGGGGCCGCTGCCGGTGACCCGGCCACGCGACGCAATCGGGTTGACCGATATATCCCCGGACCATTCGAGGCGGGCACCGCGCGGCGTCGAAATCAGTACTCGCTGCTCACCGCTGTCCTCCGGCAACGTCGACAGATTGGACAGCGCGATGTCGACAGGACCCAGCTCGGTGGTGAAGTCGGTCGGCGGCACCTGGTCGGTCAGGAATACTTCGCCGTCGCTGATATCGAGCTGGTCGACTAACAGCCGCAGCAGCCCTGAAGGCTCTTCATCCGGTGGCGGCGGCTCGGCTGGCTGACCGGCCAGGCGTACCAGGTTTACGTCTCCGTTCTCGGCGCGCAGCACATCGACCTTCGGTGCCTCGAGCGTCACTTCGCGGAATACCAGTGCGCGTTTGACGATGCTGCGCAGCTGGAAGTTGAGGAACAAACGGTCGAAGCTGATGAACTCGCGACCGTCGGTTTCGCGTAACGCGAAACCGGTGGCCTCCGCGCTGAGCACAAACGGGTTGATGCGCAGTTCTTCGACGCTGGCAGGCAGACCCGTCTCGGCCTCGATGAGGGCAAGCAATTCGCGCTTGGCCAGCCAGGGCGCGAGAAAGAACCCCCCCAGCGTATAGGCAAGCAGGAGAATCCAGGCCCAGAAGCGCTTGCGCCGCGGGCTCCACCAGGCCTCCAGCGGGCCCGGAAAATGATCGTTTGGCCCGTCCGGGCTGTCGGTCTCGCTCACCGGTTTCTTTTTCTTGTTGTCGTTCCGGCGCGCCAGCGGCACGCCGCGTTATGCTGGCGCCCGAGGGCGGCAGCGGTTCTTGTTTTCGTCGCGCCTAGTCGGCGACGCGCAGCACTACGCGACGGTTCAGCGCGCGACCTTCCTCGCTTTCATTATCCCCGATCGGCTTGCTCTCACCCAGACCCACCGTGCTGATGCGCCCGGCGTCCACGCCACGCTCGACCAGGTAATCCTTCACCGCTTTTGCCCGCCGTTCCGACAGCCGCTGGTTGTAATCCGCCGCACCGCTGCTGTCGGTGTGGCCTTCGACCACGATTTTTACGTCCGGGAAATCGCCCAGCCGCTGCGCGACCTCGTCGAGCTTAAGTGTGCCGCTGGGCAGCGGCGCATCCGAGTCGAGCGCGAAGTTCGCGCCGGACAGCTGGAAGCCGCAACCGACCGCATCGACCAGCGCGCCACGAATGGTGTCGGGGCATTGATCGATGCCGTCGAGCACGGCGTCGCCGTCACTGTCAGCCGGACAGCCGCGCAGATCGACGGTCGCACCGCGCGGTGTTCCCGGGCACTGATCGATGCCGTCGTACACGCCGTCGCCATCGCTGTCGGCCGGGCAGCCCTGCAGGTCGACAGTCGCGCCGCGCGGCGTATCAGGGCAACGATCCAGGCGATCGGCCACGCCGTCCACGTCGGTGTCATACTCGCAGCCCTCGGCGTTCACTCGCGCGCCCAGCGGCGTGCCCGGGCAGCGATCGAGGCTGTCGGTTACTCCATCGCCGTCGCTGTCCACAGCGCGCGTATCGGGTTGGCCGAAGGCATAGCCGACGCCGACGTTCACAATCCAGTCGGATAGTGAACTGTTTGCGTCTTCCCATCGATAAAGTGCCTCGGTGCGCAGTGACCAGCGCGAATCCCAGAGATCGGTTCGCATGCCGACACCGCCCTGAAGCTGCAGTGCGTCTCGGTCACCGGCAATCGAACCGCCGTCAGTCCGCGCCCAGCCGGCACCACCCAGCAAGTAGGGCGAAAAACGACCATCCCGGTTGTACATGTTCACCAGGTTCATGCCGAGCATGAACTGGTCCTGGTCGAGGGCGCCACCGGTACCGTCGAGGTTGAAGACCTTGAGATCTGCTTCGAGATTCCAGTACTCGGCAAACGCATAACCAAGGGTTGCACCACCGCCGACGAAGCCGTCGTCTACCAGTCGATCAGAATCAGCCCACATCAGGCTGCCGAGACCGTCCACGTAAGTCTGCCCGACCTGTTCGCTGGCAAACCCGCTACTGCAGACGACGAGAGACAGAACCGTCGCAAGAAGCCGCGTGAGCCGGGGTCGAACCATGTTCAATTCCTGTGTGGTGGT
>CBFCXA010000076.1:0-9642 GCA_965601985.1 uncultured Chromatiales bacterium
CCTGATGGCGCCCGTTCTTTCGAGACTCTCAGTCTCGAACAGCATTACGCAGAGGTCAGGCCTTGGGCGCCCAGACGCTGCACCAGCCATTATTGTTGACCAGCTTGCCTGGGAAAATCCCACAGGGACGCCATTCGGCTTCTTCACCCTGGGCCTGCGCGCAATTGGCACAGTTCTGGCCAGCCTCGAAGCGGGCAGCGAGTGGATTTGAAGTGTCGACCGTGCCGGCGTCATGAACATAGAGCAGAGCCGCGGCTGCCGGATCGTCTTCAGTCAGCTGGGGCAGATCCTGCGCGCGCAGGTCCTGGTGCATGAGCACCGCGCCTACCGGCAATGCAGCGACGGCGTGTTGCAGGAATTTTCTGCGATTAAGGTTCTGGCTAGGCATGCGTGCTTCCTTCCTTACCTTGAAATAATCGATGACCCGCTGCTGCAACAGCAAGCGTGCGGTATCACAAGTATTTTCGCCGTAGCGAATTGTTTGGATTGCTCGTGAGCGGCCGCGATGCTAGCAAGGAGCCGAAGAACGGCCAAGCGTAGATTTACCTACCGGGGTTCGCAGAATCCACGGCTGCAATGGTTATTTTCGGAGAAATCTCTGCAATTTCAACTAGTTTTAAGACTTTTTTCAAAGATCTCGAGTCGGGGTTAATGGCCAGTCCGGCCTCCACGTCTCGCCGCGCCGCAGCGACCTGCTTCTTGCCCAGCAGTGCCAGTGCGCGATTGTTGAACACGCGCCAGCGCGCGATGTTCAGCGTCAGAGCCTCGTTACAGGCCGCCAGCGCCTCATCGTAGCGCTGCAGGCCGGCGTAACCGGCACAGAGATTGTTCAGGCCTGCGGCCCGTTCGCGCCGCGACACGCTTAGCTTGAGCCCTTCCAGCGTCAGGCGCACACCCTGTTCGTATTCTCGAAACTGCAGTGCGCGGGCCCCATCGGACAGCAGCGGTTCGGTACCTACCACAGTGGCATTCGGAGAATCTGCCGCCGCTGCGGTCTGCAGCACCCCGACCATTGCCATTGCCAGCGCCGCGAGCGCGGCTGGTCTGCAAAATCCTTTCATCGCAGGCCTCCGGGTTATCAGAACCCGAGTATACGCCGGAAGCGGCCGCCGTCCATCGACATGCCGCGGTGCGTCTTAGCGAAAAGTGCCCATTTGAGACGACGGTCACATCCGCCGGCAAGCGCGCGGGAGAACATAATCCGGTGAAATTCCGCTCATGAACGAACTCGTCGAAAAACACGGCCTGACGCTGCGCCTGGTCCCGGACAATCCTGCCTGGCAACGCCAGCAGCTCGTGCATCTGCTGTTCCAGCACTGCACGCTGACGCTTGCCGGCACGATGTTCTGCGCCGTGGCGCTACTGTTGCTGCTCTGGCCGCATGTCGAGCAGACCCGCCTGCTGTTATGGCTGGGCGCGATGGGTATGCTGACGCTGGCGCGGCTGATGATGCAGCAACGCTATCAGTCGTTCGCACCCAATCGCGTCGATCCGGACAAATGGACGCGACTGTTCACGGTCGGCGTCTTGCTCTCGGGTCTGCTGTGGGGTGCCGTGTCGATCTGGCTGTTCCCGGCCGGCTCCATGACACACCAGGTTTTCATCGCAGTAGTACTCAGTGGCATCTGCGCAGGTGCGGCAACCGTGTATGCGCCGTTACCGAACGGATTCCTGATGTTTGCGCTGCCTGCCTTGCTGCCGTTCACCGGCCGCCTTCTGCTCGAGGGCAGCACCGAGGGCCAGCTTACGGCCGGCATGGTGGCGCTGTTCGTCGTGATCATGAACCGCATTGCGCGCCAGACCGGCCGCTCACTCAACAACATGCTGGAATTGCAGGTACGCAACGCGGAGCTGACCCGGGCACTGCACCATCAGGCAACGCATGACAGCCTGGTCGACCTGATTAATCACGGCGAATTCCTGCGCCGGCTGCACCGGCTGGTCGAGAACCCGTCACCGCCACATCGGGATTTCTCGCTGGTGTTCATCGACCTGGACCTGTTCAAGTCAGTGAACGACTCCGGGGGGCACGCCGCCGGCGATGCCCTGCTGCAGGCAGTCGGGCGCATTTTGTCGCTGCACAGTCGCTCACGCGATACCGCGGCGCGGGTCGGCGGCGATGAATTCGCGCTGCTGCTGGAAAACTGCCCGCCCGATAATGCGCTGCAGATCGCCGAGCAGGTGCGCACGGACATCGCGGCGCTGGTTTTCGAGTTCGACGGCCGCTCTTACCAGGTTGGCGCCAGTGTCGGGGTGACCTACGGCCAGACCGGCATGCACTCGGCCTCGGCGGTCCTGAAATCTGCCGATGCGGCCTGCTACGCCGCCAAGGAGAGCGGCCGCAACCGGGTCCGCATGCTGCCGGCAGACGACATGTTCAAGACCACCGGCCGATTCCACCTGAGCGAGCCGGCCGGCGCCCTCGCCTGAGCCAGGGCGCTGCGCGAAAAAACGCGAAAAAACCTCGCTTCTTCAGTTGGTTACAAAGTGTTACAAGTCGCGGCCTCGCCCGGCTAGACAGCCAAGTCTCTGTTTGCGCTGCGATTCGCGGGATCGTCTGCGCGCCCTGCGCCCGATGGCATCACAGTCAGTGACCGGCTGGCTTTTCCGGCAGCCATCCAGACTTTAGGATTTCACCCCACGGCCATCGGACTGATATAGGGTTCGACTGGCCGCAACCCTGCGGACGGAACCAGGAACATGGATGTAAAGACACTCTGCCTGGGCCTGCTGGTGGAATGCGAGGCCTGCGGCTACGACCTCAAGAAAAAGCTCGAGGCCGAGTTCAAGCCGTTTTTCCCAGCCGGCTATGGTTCGATCTACCCGGCACTGGCAAGTCTTGCCGCCGACGGGCTGGTCGACTGCGAGCTGCAGCCGCAGCAAGGCAAGCCGGACCGCAAGATCTACCGGGTTTCAGAGACGGGACGTCGCCGCTTCGAGCAGGCACTGAAGAGCTCCCGGCCCCGCCACAAGCTGCGCTCGGAGTTTCTCGCGACCCTGTACTTCGCCGAATTGCTGCCGCCGGAGCGCATCGAACAATTGCTGGCGGAGCGGATTCGCGACCTGCGCAACACGCTTGAACATATCGACGACATCGAGAAGGCGCGCGCCGGCGAAAATCATGCAGGAGCCGAGTTCGTCGCCGGTTTCGGCGCGGCAATATCCAAAGCCGCGGCCGATTACCTGGACGAATACGGGCAGGCCCTGGTGGAGGGCAGCCGGCAGGGTCACGCTATCTCCGCCCGCGGCGCGAAGCCACGGCCGGCCGGCATAGAGAATCGAGCATGAGCATCAGCAATACAATCAGCGAAAAGCCCTGGATTCTGGCAATCGTGGTTGCAGCGATGGTCGCCGGATGGATCGCTTCCGGTTACATCGGCCGTGAGCCCCTGCCGGTCAGCGACGGCAGCAGTGCCGGTCCGGGGCCGACAGCCGCGGCAACCCGCGTGCAGGTAGAGACTCGCTCGGCAAGGCCCATCACGCGCTATATCAGCGTCTACGGACGCTCGGCGCCGGCACGCCAGGTCGAGCTGAAGGCGGAAACAGACGGCCGCGTGGTCGCGATCGACGCACGTCGAGGCCAGCAGATCACTCGCGGCACGCCGATGCTGCACCTGGACATGCGCGACCGGCAGGCGCGACTGGAGCAGGCCCGAGCCAGCGTGACCGAGCATCGTACGGCCTACGAAGCGCAACTCGAGCTCAAAGCCGACGGCTACATCTCCGATACACAGATTGCCGAGACGCTGGCCAAACTCGAAGGCGCCCGCGCGGAACTCAAACGCGCAGAGCTGGACCTCGAGTACCGCGTGATGCGCGCGCCGTTCGACGGCGTAATCCTCGAGCGCCAGGTCGAGGTCGGCGACTTCGTTCGTGAGGGCGACGAAGTAGTCAGTTTCGTCGACAACACCCGGCTGATCGTCACCGGCACGATTTCCGAGCAGGACGCCCGCTTCGTAAGCGTTGGCACGACAGCCAACGCGGTGCTCGTCACCGGCGAACGGGTCACCGGGCGCATCAGGTATGTCGCACCGGTGGCAGACCAGGCTACGCGCACCTTCACCGTGGAGCTGGAGATCGCCAACCCGGAAGGCAAACTGCCGGCCGGCGTTACCGCGGAGATGCGTATCCCGGGTGGCGAGATGCTCGCGCAGAAGATCTCGCCGTCGCTGCTGACGCTGGACGGTGACGGCAACATCGGCCTGAAGACGATCGATCAATACAACCGCGTCGTGTTTCATGAGGTCGAAATCGCGCGCACCGACCCTGATGGCGTATGGGTTGCGGGGCTGCCCGAGACCGCCAACGTAATCACCATCGGTCAGGGCTATGTGTCGACCGGCGACGAGGTGACCGCTGTATACGCAGAACCTGACACCACTGTGGCTGCGGAGCTGCCGTAAGTGATTCGCGCGATCGAGGCCACGATAGCGCGGACTCGCACGGTCATCATCGCCTTTGTGGTGGTAATGACCGCCGGCGTGATCTCTTACCAGGGCATGCCCAAGGAGAATGAGCCGGAAATCGCCTTCCCGTTCATCAATGTCGTGGTCGTTCTGGAAGGCGTGTCGCCGGAAGACTCTGAGCGGCTGCTGGTGCGACCGCTGGAACAGGAGCTGCGCACGCTGGAAGGCGTGAAGGAAATGGTGGGATCGGCCGGTGAGGGACGCGCCACCATCAGCCTCGAGTTCGAGCCGGATGTGGATGTCGCACTTGCGCTCCAGGAAGTCCGCGAGCGCGTGGACATGGCCCAGGCGAAGCTGCCGCAGGACGCGGAGAAACCGCTGGTCGACGAGGTCAAATTCTCGCGCTTCGACCCGATGATGGTCATGAACATCGGCGGGGCCGTCCCGGAGCGGGTTCTGGTGAAAGTAGCCGAAGACCTCGAGACGCGCGTCGAAGGCCTGAAGGGCGTGCTCGAGGTCAACATCGTCGGCGCGCGCGAGGAAGTGCTGGAAGTCGTCGTGGATCCGCTGCTGATGGAGAGCTACGGGCTGTCGCCGGCTGACGTGCTGAGTTTCGTGCAGCGAAACAACCGCCTGGTCGCGGCCGGCGCGCTGCAGAGTGCCCAGGGGCGCTTCGCCGTCAAGGTACCCGGCGTGATCGAGTCGCCACAGGACCTGCTGCGCCTGCCGATTAAGGTCGAAGGCGAGCGTGTGGTGCATTTCGAGGATATCGCCAGTGTACGTCGCACCTTCAAAGACGCGGAAAGCTTCGCGCGGCTGAATGGCGTGCCGGCGCTCGCGGTCGAGGTCGTGGGCCGCACGGGTGAAAACCTGCTGCAGACCGCGGAGGAAATCCGCGAAATCGTATCCAATGTGTCCAAGGCCTGGCCGCCGGGCATCGAGCTGACCTATTCGCGCGACAAGTCGGTCAACGTCAAGAAAGACATCAACAACCTGGTAAACAACGTCGCCGCAGCGATCGTGCTGGTGTTCGTCGTGCTGATCGGCGTGCTCGGCTTCCAGAACGCGCTGCTGGTCGGGATCGCGATCCCGGGTTCGTTCTGTGCTGCGTTTTTCATCCTCAACATGGCCGGCATGACCATCAACATGGTGGTGCTGTTTGCGAGCATCGTAGCGGTCGGCCTGCTGGTCGACGGCGCCATCGTGGTCACCGAGCTGGCCGACCGGAAGATGGCCGAGGGCCTGCATCGCCGCTACGCCTATGCCGAGGCTGCCAAGCGCATGGCCTGGCCGATCATCGCGTCCACCGCGACCACGCTGGTTGCCTTCCTGCCGCTGCTTTTCTGGCCGGGGCTGATCGGCAAGTTCATGCTGTATTTCCCGACGACGCTGATCGCGATCCTCAGCGCTTCACTGGCGATGGCCCTGATCGTCGTGCCGTCACTGGGCACGGTGATCGGCAAGCCCGGCCAGTTCAACGACCGGACGCGCCGCGACCTGATCGCTGCCGAAACCGGCGATCTCGAGAGCATAGGCGGCATCACCGGCGGCTACGTGCGCCTGATGCTGGCGGCCATGCGCCGTCCCTGGCAGATGGTCGGTGGCGTGACCGGCCTGCTGATCGCGCTATATGCGGCCTACGCGCTGTTCGGCAACGGCATCACTTTGTTCCCGGAGGTCGAGCAGACGCAGGGCAGCGTGGACATCCGGGCGCTGGGTGATTTCTCACCGCAGGAAAAAGACCGGCTGGTACGCATGGTCGAAGAGCGCGTTTACGGGATCCCCGGCATCGAGAACATCTACGTGCGCAGCGGCGCGGCGCAGAACGGCGCGGCACCGGACCAGATCGGTTCGATCCGGCTGAACTTCGCCGACTGGCGCACGCGCCGCAGCGACCGTGAAATCATGGCCGAAGTGCGCGAGCGCGTGGCCGACATTCCTGGCCTGCGTATCGAAGCACGGCTACCGGAAGTCGGGCCGGCAACCGGCAAGCCGATCGACATCGAGGTGTCGGCCGCGGATTCCGAGATACTGCGACAAACGGTGCGCATCCTGCGCGAGGAGCTGGCGACGATTCCGGGCGTGCTGAACCCCGAGGACACCGCACCGCTGCCGGGTATCGAGTGGCAGCTGAAAGTCGACCGCGCGGAAGCGGCAAAGTTCGGTGCCGACGTGCAGCTGGTCGGCAGCATCATCCAGCTGGTCACCAACGGCATCAAGCTGGGCGACTACCGGCCAGACGACGCGGACGAGGAAATCGACATCCGCGTGCGCTTCCCGTACGACAACCGCAATCTGGACCAGCTGGGCGAACTGCGAATCCCGACACCATCCGGCCTGGTCCCGATCGGCACCTTCGTCAAACGCGAACCGGCCGAAGCGACGCGTACGATCATGCGCACCGACATGCGCCGCACGATGCTGGTGCAGTCTGATGTGGAACCCGGCGTGCAGATCGAGCCGATCATCGAGGAACTGATGAGCCGGGTCCCGTCGCTGGACCTCGACCCGAGCGTGACCTTCCGGCTGAAGGGCGGCGCACGGGATCAGCAGGAAACCATGGAATTCCTGCTGCGAGCCTTCGCCTTCGCGCTGGGGTTGATGGCCATGATCCTGGTCACGCAGTTCAACAGCATCTTCCAGTCCGCTCTGATACTGACCGCTGTCGTCTTCTCTACCGGCGGCGTAATGCTCGGCCTCCTGCTATCCGGGCAGTCGTTCAGCCTGGTCAACTGCGGCATCGGCGGCATTGCGCTGGCCGGCATCGTAGTCAACAACAACATCGTGCTGATCGACACCTATAACACCATCCGCGCAACCGGCATGCGCGCGCGCGAGGCGATCGTTCGTACCTGCGCCCAGCGACTGCGGCCGGTGATCCTGACCTCGGTCACCACCGTGCTCGGCCTGCTGCCGATGGCGATGGCGGTGAACATCGACATCATCAACCGCGAGGTCTACGTCGGCGGTCCGGGCACCCAGTGGTGGCAGCAGATGGCCTCGGCGATTGCCGGCGGGCTGGTGTTCGCAACCCTGCTCACGCTGCTGCTGACCCCGTCGCTGCTGATGATCCAGGCCAACATCTCGCGCCGCCTGGCCGCGCGCCGGCAGGCGCGACGTGAGCGGCGGGCCGCAGCGACCGGCGGGACCACGGCCTGATCCCGCAGGCGCGCGGCTGGTGCCGCGCAGCGCGCCTGACTAGACTCAGCGCGTGACCATCTTCCCGACCGCGCTGCAGGATTTCTTTCTCGCCAACCAGAACATCCTGTGGCTCACGACTCTGTGCCTGGATCTCGGCTTCACCGTCGTGATGTACCGGCTGTTCGGCAAGCAGGGCCTGCTGGCTGCGATCATCCTGTCGATCCTGCTGGCCAACCTGCAGGGCCCGAAACTCACGGTCATACTCGGCATGCAGACCAGCCTGGGCGTAATCTTTTACTCCAGCATCTTCTTCGCCACGGATCTGCTGAGCGAAAAGTACGGTCGCGACGAGGCTAACCGCGCAGTGCGCATCGGCTTTTCAGTGAGTTTGATCCTGGTAGTGATGCTGAGTATCGCGCTGCTGTTCAAACCGTCGCAGCAGCCCGGCTCGGCCGAGTTCTCGAACGACATCCAGGCCGCCTTCGAATCGATCCTGAACTTCACGCCGCGTTTCGTGTTCGGCTCGCTGCTCGCCTACCTGGTCAGTCAGAGTTTCGATGTATGGTGTTTCCATGCGATCAAGAAGGCCACCAACGGCCGCTGGCTCTGGCTGCGCAATAACGGCTCGACCATGGCCTCGCAGACGGTGGATACCCTGCTCTACTCGTTCGTGGTCTGGTGGGGCGTCGTGGACCTGCAAACCGCGCTGCAGCTCGGCCTCGTCAAGTATGGCTTCAAGATATTCATCGCGGCGTTCGATACGCCGTTCATTTACTGGGCGCGCGGCTGGCACCGAACGGACGAGAGTAATGTCGAAGATCGCTATCGCTGAGGTTCCGGCATGAGCGGGGTAATAACGCTGACCACGGACTTCGGCCACAAGGGCCCGTTCGTCGCGATCATGCGCGGCGTGATCCTGGCCCGCGCGCCAGAGGTCGAGGTAATCGACCTGACTCACGACATCCACGTGCACTGGCCGGCGGAGGCCGGTTTCTGGCTGGAGCACGCGTACCGTTACTTTCCGCCGGGTTCGGTGCACGTGGCCGTGGTTGACCCGGGTGTCGGCACCGAGCGACACATCATCGCGGTCGAATTCGACGGGCACGTGTTCCTGGCGCCGGACAACGGCCTGTTGCCCGATCGCGTCATCGGAGCGAACAGCCGGGCATGGCGGCTTAGTGAGGACTGGCGAGCCACGCGCGACTGGCCGGTGCCCAGCAATACCTTCCACGGGCGCGACATCTTCGCGCCGCTGGCTGCCGACATTGCAACCGGGCGCGTGCGGCCGGCCGACATCGGCGCGCCAGTCGGCGATCCGGTACCGTCGTTGCTGGAGGCGCCGGAGGTCAGTGCACAGGAAATCCACGGTACGGTGATCACGATCGACCATTTCGGCAACCTGATCACCAACATCGATGCGGCGATGCTTGCCGGTCTCGAGCAGCCACGCGTGTATACCGGGGGCCGTGAGCTGCCGCTGCAGGAAACCTATGGGCGCAGCAGACCGGGCGACTTCCTGGCCCTGGTGAATTCTTTCGACGTAGTGGAAATCGCTCGCGCGGAAGGCAGCGCGGCCGATGGCCTGGGTCTCGGGCGCGGTGCGCCGGTAATAGTGCGCGGGCGCAGCTGACGACTTCAGCCGCCAGCGACTTGCTGCATAGCCGCCTTTTCCTGCCTGGCCCAGGAATCCCGCAGCGTAACCACCCGGTTGAACATCGGCGCACCGGGTTTCGATTCGGCAGTGTCGGCTACGAAATAGCCGTTGCGTTCGAACTGAAACAGCTCACCCGGTCCGGCATTGCCCAGCATAGGTTCCAGTTGCGCCTGCGCGGTCACCAGCGAGGCCGGGTTCAGGAATTCCTTGAAGTCCCGGCCTGATTTATCCGCGTCCGGGCGCGGCACCGTGAACAGGCGATCGTACAACCGCACCGGCGCACTGACCGCAGTCGGCGCGGCAACCCAGTGGATGGTGCCTTTGACCTTGCGATCTGCGCCCGGCAGTCCCTGGCGGGATTCCGGGTCGAAGGAGCAGCGCAGCTCGACGACCTCGCCCTGCTCGTCCTTGATGACTTCGTCGCAGCGAATGATGCAGGCA
>CBFCXA010000077.1:0-9453 GCA_965601985.1 uncultured Chromatiales bacterium
CAGACGTTCTTCTCGGGGTCGTAGTTCTCGATCCAGAGGTTGTCGTCCTTCCAGGTTGCGGTGATGTGATACTGGCCCTCCGGCACGCTGACGTTCATTACGCCGCCGTAGCGCTTTACGAAGATCTGCTGCAGATAGAAGTAGTACGAGGCCCAGCCGATGAACAGCACTATGCCGGCAGCTATCAGCGCTCCCTTCCAATTCGCGAAGCGCGCGCCGAACAAAAATACGGCACCGAAAGCCAGGCCAAATACCAGGGCCCAGTACAAATAGGTAATCACAGCTCTACTCCTTTTTACTGCATAGCGGGCCGACGATCTGCTCGGCCCCGGGCATCGTGTAATCGCGCCACACGGCGATATGCTCGTCCTTGACGACCAGCAGACCAACCACGTGGAAATGCGTGTCCAGTGTACCCCCGGGCGCGTAGTAATCTTCGGTGCGCTCGTGGATCACCACCGAACCCATGACCTCGAGCCGCAGGATCGAGAACTCGATGCGCTCGAACTTGCGCATGAAGCGCCCGACCGCCTCGCGCACCTCGTTCGGACCCCGCTTCACCGGGCCACCCTCGTAGATCATGTAGCGCACGTCGTCGGCCAGCAGCGCGATCAGCGCATCGATATCGCGTGCCGACCAGGCGGCGTTGAAGGCGCGGGTCAGCGCGGCGTTGCGCCGCTCCAGTTCGTCGAGATCCAACGGCTCAGCGGTAACGCAGGCGCTTGCAGAAATGCACATCGCACTCGTTGCAGCGCGGATTCTCACCGCACAACCCGCCGGATGCGTCACTGGCGAACAGCCGCAGCGTCGCCTCGGCACCCGGACCCGCCGCGCCTGCCCAGTCACTGAGCAGTCCGGCGGCGTCACCAGCTTCCGGCACCCGATGGCTGATGCCCAGGCGCCCCGGGCCGATGTAGCGGGCCAGCAGCTCGTCGTCCACCTCGGCCATGCTCTCGGGCTCGGTTTCCTGGCCGTGGCGCTGCAGCGTCTTGCGGACCTGTGCGACCAGTTCGGCCGGCTGCCAGTGCGCCTGGTTGCGCCGGAACCAGTAGTAGGCCTGCGACATGCCGCCACCGACCATTTTCGGCAGGTCCTCGAATTCCTCGCGGGCAAAGAAGCGTTCCTGGAATTCAGGCGCAAAGAAGTCTTTGATTTCCTCGCGGCTGCGTCTCGTCGGCCCGACTTCGCCACTCGGCTGACCCGGCCAGGCCGGATGCCAGTGCAGCAGTACGAAATCCCCGTGCTCGGCGACCGCGGCGATGAGCCGCTCGCGATAGGCCGGGTAGCGCTGCGGGTCCATGTTGTGCAGCAGCCCGTGGTCGAGCACCAGGTCGTAGGCCTGCGGCACTTGCCAGGCGGTGATGTCCGCCTCGACCGCCTTGACCGAGACACCGGCCTGTTCGGCGCGCTGCTGGGTGAATTCCAGCGCCTTCGGTACGAAATCGAGCGCGGTCACGTCCCAGCCGCGCTGCGCGAGATAAACCGAATCGGTCCCCGCACCGCAGCCGATATCCAGTGCCCGACCGGCAGGCCGCTGCTTGCAGAGTTCGGCCAGGAACAGGGTCGGCTCGTCGTGCGACCAGGGCAGCTGGCTCCAGTCCTGGGCCCACTGGTAGGTCTGCAGGAAGGTTTCTTTTTCGTGCGTGCTCATGCGCCGAGACTACCAGACGCGCGCAATAAAAAGGCCGGCACCCTGCCGGGCGCCGGCCAAATTTTGCCCCTTATTAATTCTTCGATTCTTGTTCTTGAGCGCTTCGCCTCACGGCGTTGCGCAGCGATTTAGAGAAAGTCTGCCGCAGCAAAGTTACGGTTTGATGTAGGTCGGGCCTTAGCCGATGCAGCCATTTGCTGTATTTTTCTCCGGGCGCTTTCAGATCGCCTGGCTAGAATTGAAAGCAAGTCGTTTCGCTGCCGGGCAGCACAGGAATCAGTTCTTATGAAAGGCTTGGGCCACACACTGGCAGTCACGCTGCTGCTGGCGACATCGGCTGACGCCGACACCGAATGGAGCAGCGCGGACTGGCCTGAATACATCGAATTCGTCGAATCGCTGAAGACCATGAGCGACGCCGAGCTCACCGAACTCACCGAGTCGCCACCAGTCGTCTATGGCTTTTTGCTGGCGGCCGGCGAGGTGCTGGACGCGATTGCGCTCAGTCATGACATGGCCGGCTACCCGGTGCAGACCCGACGCCACGCGCATCGCTGCGCCTATCGTTATCTGAGCGACCGCATCACCTATCAGTACGCGCCGGGCAACCGTCCGGGAGAATGGCCTTACGGAGGCGTGGTGGTAATCGGGCAGTCGGCTTTCGATGACTGCCTGGTCATCAATATCGAATCGGAGGATGCCGACGACCCGTCCCGGACTCGCTACCTCGAGTTCGTACCGCCAGAGCGCCCACCCGGGCCCGCAGAGGCCACGACCACGCCGGATAGCTGACACGGAGTTATGATCCACGCGTGGCAGAGCAGAACGACAAGCGGCGGGCGGCGCTGAACCTGACCAGCGAGGAGTTCCGAGGTGCCGGCCACGAACTCATCGACCGCGTCGCCGACTTCCTGGAACAACTGCCCCAGCAGCCGGTAACGCGGGGCGAGTCGCCCGGTCAGATTCGCGCGCTTTTGCCGGACGACGAACTACCAGAGCGCGGCGAGTCAGCCGAGAGCCTGCTGCGTGATGTTGCACCTCTGCTCTTTCGCCATTCGCTACACAATGGTCATCCTCGCTTCCTCGGCTACATCACGTCGTCCGCAGCGCCGCTGGGCATGCTGGCGGATTTCCTGGCGTCCGCGGTCAACGCCAACGTCGGCAAATGGGACCTCTCTCCGGTCGCCAGCGAGATCGAGGCCCAGACCGTGCGCTGGATCGCGCAGCTCATCGGCTATCCCGCCGACTGCGGCGGGTTGCTGGTCAGCGGCGGCAACATGGCCAACTACCTCGGCTTCATGGCGGCGCGGCGCGCACAGGTCGACTGGGACATTCGCTCCGAAGGGCTGCACACCGGGCAACGACGACTCACGGTTTATGCGTCGCGCGAAACGCACACCTGGATCGAGAAGGCCACCGACTTGTCGGGTCTCGGTACAGACGCAATCCGCTGGATCGACACCGATACGCAGCAGCGATTGCAGACCGACGCCTTGCGCGAGGCCATCGCCGCCGACCGGGCCGCCGGCGCCAGTCCGTTCCTGATCGTAGGCACCGCCGGCAACGTCAGCACCGGTGCGGTCGATCCGCTGGTCGAGATCGCGGATATCTGCCGGGCCGAGAAACTCTGGTTCCATGTCGATGGCGCCTACGGCGCACCGGCGGCCGCGCTGGAAGACGCCGGTGGCGACCTGAAAGCACTGGCGCTGGCAGACTCCGTGGCACTCGATCCGCACAAGTGGCTGTACAGCCCGCTGGAAGCCGGCTGCACGCTGGTGCGTAACGCTGATGCCCTGCGCGATGCGTTCAGCTATATGCCGGCCTACTACGAACTCGGCGCAACTGCTGAAGAACCGGGCAACAACTACTACGCGCTGGGCTTCCAGAACTCGCGAGGTTTTCGCGCGCTCAAGGTCTGGCTGAGCCTGCGCCAGGCCGGGCGCTCCGGCCTGGCGCAGATGATTCGCGACGACATCGAACTGGCGGCCTACCTGCACCAATGCGCGGCCGCGCGCGAAGCACTGCAGCCATTCAGCCTGCACCTGAGCATCGTCACGCTGCGTTACTGCCCACCCGATCTCGATGCGGCTGACGAAGCTGTCGAGGAATACCTGAACAGGCTGAACCAGCAATTGCTCGATCGCGTGCAGCGCGGCGGCGAAGCCTTTATCAGTAACGCGGTGATCGACGGTCGCTACCTGCTGCGCGCCTGCGTGGTCAACTTCCGGACCCGGCAAAGCGACATGGATTTCGTCGCCGACCTGCTTGTGCGAACCGGTGACGAACTCGATGCGCAGCTGAGACCGGACGCGCTGCGCTAGTTCGGATCTGCGCGTCGCTGGACGAAACGGCTAGCGCGGATGCAGCCAGGTCGGCAGGAAGCTGTATGGGTCGCGGCGGAAGGACTCGTCGAAGGGCACAGAGTTCTCCTTGAGCATTGTCTGCAGCTTGCCGTCCCGGAACAGGTCGAATGCATCTGTAGCGCCGCCGATGAATTCCCCGCCGACGAAGATCTGCGGGATCGTCTCCCAGCCCGTGCGCTCCTTGAGCACTGCGCGGATCTGCCCGCCGAGATTGTCCTGCTGGTACTCGACTGAATCCAGATCGACCGAGTGATATGAGATGTTCGCAGCGGCAAAAAGTTTACGGACCGACCAGCAGAACTCGCACCATTCCAGCGCGAACATCACTAATGGCTCATCCGCCTGGCCGGTCACCTGGTCGACGAATGCCGCGGCCTCGGGCGTCGCCGCAACCGGCGCGGTCTCAGCCGACTTCTGCGGCGGTGGCGGCGACGCGTCGAAGCGCGCCGACGGCGTGGAGCGGGAAATTTCGAGCTCGTCGTCGGTCATGTCGGCCGGCACATCTTCGAACAACACCGTGCTCAGGTAGCGTTCGCCGGTATCCGGCAGCATGCACAGGATGGTGGATCCGGCCGGTGCTTTCGCCGCAACCAGGAGCGCGCCGGCCAGCGTTGCGCCGCCGGAGATACCGGAGAAGATTCCTTCCCTGGCGGCGAGTTCCTGTGAACAGCGCAATGCATCCGCGCCGGCCACCGGCACGACCTCATCGATCAGACCGCCGACGACCGCATCCTCGGTCAGGCGCGGAATGAAATCGGGCGACCAGCCCTGCATAAGGTGTGGCCGGAAGTTCGGATGGCTGCCGGACGGTTGGCCAGCCGCGTCCCGCGCCTGGGATATACCGCTGGCCAGCAGCTGCGAGTTGTCCGGCTCACATACGACGATCTTCGTGTCGGGACTCTGTTCGCGCAGCACGCGCGCGACGCCTTTCAGCGTGCCGCCGGTACCGAAACCGGTAACCCAATAGTCGACGCCGCTGTCGGCGAAGTCGGCGAGAATCTCCGGCGCGGTCGTACGTGAGTGAATATCGGCATTGGCCTCGTTTTCGAACTGCCGCGTGAGAAACCAGCCGTGCGTTTCGGCCAGCTCACGCGCCTTGGCCAGCATGCCGCTACCCTTCTGCGCGGCCGGCGTCAGCACCACCTTGGCGCCGAGAAAGCGCATCATCTTGCGCCGCTCGACGCTGAAATTCTCGGCCATGGTCACGACCAGCGGGTAACCCTTGCGGGCGCAGACCATGGCCAGGCCGATGCCGGTGTTGCCGCTGGTCGCCTCGACGACCGTCTGGCCCGGTGCCAGTTCGCCGCGACGCTCGGCATCCTCGATCACGCCGAGCGCCAAGCGGTCCTTGACCGAGCCCATCGGATTGAAGGCCTCGGCCTTCACGTAAAGACGCACGGACTCCGGAGCCAGCCGATGCAAGCGAATCGCCGGCGTCTGACCGATGGTCTGCAGCACATCTTCGTAACGCGCCATGGCATCACCTCCCGCAAACCTAATGTACGCCCCGGCAGGCACATGTGGTAGCTTCTGCGCAGCAAAATGCGACTCATCAGCGCCAGCATTGCTCTCCTGATAGCCCTGTCGACCACGGGCTGCCTGAACATCGGCCCGACGACCATCGTCCAGGACCGCTTCAACTACAACGTTGCGATCCGCGAGTCCTGGCAGGAGCAGATCCTGGCCAATGTGGTCAGCATGAGATACGGCGAGGCGCCCGTTTTTCTCGATGTCGACTCCGTCATCGCACAGTACGGGCTGGAAACCACCGGCCAGGTGGCCGGCGGCATCAACAATAGTTTTGTCGGCGGCAACGCGGCAACCGCCGGGGGCAGTTTCACCTGGCAGGAGCGGCCTACGATCACCTATACGCCGGTCAGCGGCAACGAGTTCACCGTGAACCTGCTGACCCCCCTCGACCCGGACAGCATCTTCGCGCTCATCGAGGCCGGCTGGAACGCGGAGCGTTCGCTGCTGTTGATCGTCAAGTCGATCAACGGTGTCGCTTACTGGGACCCGCTGGAACAGCGGTACAACCCGAAGTTCTTTGCCGTACTGCGGGCCTTTAAAACGTTGCAGGACCGGCAGGCGCTCGGCATTCGTCGTGACCGGAACGAGGGCCAGGACGACATACGCACCTATATCTTTCTGCGCGACGTAGACCGGGACCCCGAGACCGACGCAGCAGCTGACCTGATCGGAGACACCCTCGGGCTTGACGATGAGCACGACCAGTTCGAGATTGTCTATGGAACGGTCAGAGGCAAAGAGAACCGGATCACCATGCAGACACTTTCGGTGCTCGACATCATGTCGGGTATGTCCGAAGCGGTGATGGTGCCCGAACAGCATGTCGTCGACGGACGGACCCGGCCAAACCGCAAGCTGGATGCCGTGGCCCCTGGTACGAGGCCACCGTTGCTGGTCCGGTCCAGCGACGAGCGGCCCGAAGATGCGCTGGTCGCGATTCAG
Organism: uncultured Chromatiales bacterium; assembly: GCA_965601985.1. Lineage (GTDB taxonomy): Bacteria > Pseudomonadota > Gammaproteobacteria > Steroidobacterales > J054. The sequence continues at coordinate 6,487 of CBFCXA010000077.1, forward strand.
AACCGCGACTACTGGTTCTATATTGACGACCGCGACATCGAGTCGAAGAAAGCGTTGTCGTTCCTGATGGTGGTGCTCAACCTCAGCGCCGCGCAGGAAGAGGGCCGCGCCCCGGTCGTGACCATCAGCACCGGTAGCTGACGCCGGCTTTCGTACCGGGCACGATAGGGCCATGGGCAAGAAAACCGCGCCACCACCGCCCGACGTGCTGCGCAAGTCCGGCCCGCACAAGGACCGCAGCAAGTACGACCGCAAGCGGGTCCGCGACCAGGACCGACGCGACCCGGAAAAACGCCGCCCGACAGATTCAGACTAGCAAGGCGCTGGCCGGGTGAGCGCCCGCGCTGCTAAGGTCGCGTTTTTCCCGGCCCGTCTTCGATGCTAGACCAGCTCCGCGAACTCCACCCTCTGCTACCGGCCGCCGCCGGACTGCTGGCGCTGCTGCTGGTCGCGCTTGTTGCCGACCTGATAGCGAAACGCCTGCTGGTCGGCGCTATCCGCGTGCTCGCCCGGCGCAGCGAAGCGACCTGGGACGACAGGCTGGTCGAGCACAAGGTCTTCAGCCGGCTGGCGCAGATCATTCCGGCACTGATCATCCTGTCCGGCATCGCGCTGGTCCCCGACCTGGACGAGGATCTGGCGCGGCTGATCCGCAACATCGCATCCGGCTACCTCGTACTGATGCTCACGCTGTCGACCACCGCGGCGATAAGCGCGGCAAACGCGATCTACGAGACTTTCCCGGTGTCTCGCGAGCGGCCGCTCAAGGGCGTGGCCCAGCTGCTGCAGATCCTGATTCTGCTGATCGGCGGCGTGATGGTGGTGGCCGCGGTGATGGACCGCTCGCCGCTGCTGCTGTTAAGCGGCCTGGGCGCGATGACCGCGATCCTGCTGCTGGTGTTCAAGGACACCATTCTCGGGCTGGTCGCGAGCGTGCAGCTGACGGCCAACGACATGGTACGGGTCGGCGACTGGGTCGAAATGCCCCAGTACGGCGCCGACGGCGATGTCATCGACGTCGCCCTGCACACGGTCAAGATCCAGAACTGGGACAAGACCATCACCACGGTGCCGACCCACAAGCTGATTGCCGAATCGTTCAAGAACTGGCGCGGCATGTCGGCGTCCGGCGGCCGCAGGATCAAGCGCGCGGTGCACTTGGACAAGAACACCATCCGCTTTCTGACTGACGCCGAGGTAGAGCGCTTCAAGCGCTTTGCGCTGCTGAAAGACTACGTCGCCGCCAAGGAGCAGGAACTCGCGGACTACAACGCAGGCCTCGAATACGAGACTGACGCCGGAGTGAACCAGCGCCGCCTGACCAACGTGGGCACCTTCCGCGCCTACATCCGCAACTACCTGCTCAACCACCCGAAGATTCACCACCAGGGCATGACGCTGCTGGTACGTCAGCTGCCACCGGGCGCCGAAGGCCTGCCGATCGAGGTCTACTGTTTCACGACCACCACGGCCTGGGGTGAATACGAAGACATCCAGGCCGACATCTTCGACCACCTGCTGGCTGTGGCCCCGGAGTTTGGCCTGCGGCTGTACCAGAGCCCCGCCGGTGCCGATTTTGCGGCGCTGGCCTCGAACCAGGAGAGCAACGCATGAGTGACGCGCCGCCAATCGTGAACATCGCCGACATCCCGCAGGACGATTTCGGCCACGGCGACAAGTTCTCGGCGAAGCTCGGCCGCATCGGGCGAAGCCTGGGCATGCAGAAGATCGGTTGCGGCCTGGTGGTTCTCGAACCCGGCAAGCGCGCCTGGCCCCATCATGGCCACTACGTGCAGGAAGAGGCCTTTCTGATTCTCGAGGGCGAAGGCGTTATCCGCTACGGCGACGGCGAGTATCCGGTGAAGGCGAACGACATGATCTTCACGCCGCCGGGCCCGGACCGCGCGCACCAGATCGTGAACACCTCGGGCGCGCCGCTGAAATACCTGGCGTTGAGCTCGATGGAAAGCCCGGATATCGTCTACTACCCGGATTCGAAAAAGACCGGCGCGTTCCACGTCATCGACAAGGGCTTCGTCGGTTTCATGTCGCGCGACGACGCGCTGGCCGACTACTGGGACGGCGAAGGCTGAACAACGACCCGCAGACGGCGGCGGGCCGCTACCCTGCCCGCCGCGCGGCCTGGTACATGGTGGTGCTGCTCACCGTGGCCTACGTGTTCTCGTTCGTCGACCGTTACATCCTCGGCCTGCTGGTCGAACCGATCAAAGCGGATCTCGGCCTCAGCGACACGCAGATGGGCCTGCTGCTCGGCCCGGCTTTCGCTGTGTTGTACGCGTCTGCCGGGCTGCCGCTGGGCTGGCTCGCGGACCGTTATCGACGCACGACGATCGTTGGCATCGGCGTGGCACTGTGGTCGCTGGCGACCGCGGCTTCGGCGCTGGCGCGGAACTTCTGGCACCTGTTTACCGCGCGTGTCGGCGTGGGCGTCGGCGAGGCCACGCTGGCGCCCTGCGCGCTGTCGATGATCTCCGACAGTTTCCCGCCGGAGCAGCGCGGCCGTCCGGTCGCGTTCTACACGGCTGCCCAGTCGCTGGGTGCCGGGCTCGCGGCACTGGGCGGCGCAGCCGTGCTCGGCTGGGCCAACTCGGTGCAGCAAATCTCGCTGCCGCTCGTCGGCATCGTGACAGCGTGGCAGTTCACTTTCGTAGTGGTCGGCCTGCCCGGCCTGGTGGTCGCGGCCATGCTGCTGTTGCTGCGCGAGCCGCCGCGCCAGTCTTCGTCTCCGGGCATCACCGGCGCCAGCATGCCCGAAACCCTGCGCTTCGTGGCAGCACGCTGGCCGACTTACTTGAGCTTCGTTGCCTTCCCCATCGTGATGACCACGGTCGCCTACAGCCAGAACTGGTACGCGGCGCTATACATGCGGACCTGGGACTGGTCGATCGAGCGCTTCGCGCTGTGGAGCGGCCTGGCGCTGGTGATCATCGGCCCGATTACCGTGAA
>CBFCXA010000078.1:0-9370 GCA_965601985.1 uncultured Chromatiales bacterium
AGATCGGCATCCTCAACCCCACGCAGCGCGAGCTGGTTATCGATCGACTGGTTGCACTCGGCCCCGGCGATATCGACGTAGAGCAGGTCAAGTGGGTGGTGCTGATGGTACTGTTCAGCCAGCCGGGCCAGGAGAATGCCTTCGCCCGAATGGAAGACCTGGTGTTCGAAGAGAACACGGGCATGGTGAACTGAGCCTGCAGGCCGACGCGCAAGTGATTGCACCGACCGCGGCTCTGCCGCGGTTTTGCTTTTTCAGACACGGGAATTCATGAGCCGGAATATCGTCGTCGTCGAATCGCCTGCCAAGGCGAAGACCATCGAGAAGTACCTGGGCAAGGACTTCAAGGTACTGGCGTCCTATGGCCATGTGCGCGACCTGGTGCCGAAAGAAGGCGCGGTCGATCCCGAGCACGGCTTCGCGATGAAGTACGACGTCATCGAGCGCAACGAGAAGCACGTCCAGGCGATTGCCAAGTCCTTGAAGAAAGCCAAGGCGCTGTATCTCGCAACCGACCCGGACCGCGAGGGCGAGGCGATTTCCTGGCACCTGTACGAACTGCTGCGCGAGCGCGGCCTGCTCGACGACAAGGAAGTGCATCGCGTGGTGTTCTACGAGATCACCAAGCGCGCGATTCAGGAAGCGATAGAGAAGCCGCGCGGCCTGTCCGGCGATCTGGTCAACGCCCAGCAGGCACGTCGCGCGCTCGACTACCTGGTCGGTTTCAACCTGTCGCCGCTGCTCTGGCGAAAGGTCCGCCAGGGCCTGTCGGCCGGGCGGGTGCAGAGCCCGGCGCTGCGCATGATCGTCGAGCGCGAAGAAGAGATCGAGGCGTTCAAGCCGCGCGAATACTGGAGCATCGAGGCGCAGGTCGTCGAGGGCCGGGGCTTCGGCGCGCGCCTGGCCGAATACCGGGGCGACAAGGTCGAGCAATTCAGCTTCGTCAACGAGAGCCAGGCGACCGAGGTACGCAGCACCCTGCTCACCGCCGCGGGTGCCAGCGGCCAGACCGCTCTCGACACACCGCCTGCCGGTGCCCAACTGCGCGTCGACGCGATCGAAAAGAAGCAGCGCAAGCGCAACCCGGCGGCGCCCTTCACCACGTCGACCCTGCAGCAGGAAGCGTCCCGCAAGCTCGGCTTTACCGCGCGGCGCACCATGATGACCGCGCAGCGCCTGTACGAAGGCATCGACACCGGCGAGGGCGCGGTCGGCCTGATCACCTACATGCGTACCGACTCGGTGAACCTGGCCGGTGATGCGGTAACCGAACTGCGCGAGTACATCGGGGAGCGCTACGGCAAGGACAACCTGCCGGACGAGGCCAGGGTCTACAAGACCAAAGCGAAGAATGCGCAGGAAGCGCACGAAGGGATTCGCCCAACCAGCGTGCAACGCACGCCGGACAGTCTCAAAGCGCACCTCGAGCCAGACCAGTACAAGCTCTACAACCTGATCTGGAAGCGCACCGTCGCCTGCCAGATGATCCACGCCGTATTCGATATGGTCGCGCTGGACCTCAGGCCGGTGAACGATGCCCAGGCCGGTCGATTCCGCGCCACCGGGTCGACGCTGGTCAAGCCGGGCTTCATCGCGGTGTACCAGGAAGACCAGGACGACCAGAAGTCCGACGATGACGAGAAGACGCTGCCGCCGGTAGAGAAAGGCCAGGTGCTGAAGCTGGCCGACGTATCAGCGACGCAGCACTTCACCGAGCCGCCGCCACGCTATTCCGAAGCCAGCCTTGTCAAGGCGCTGGAGGAATACGGCATCGGCCGCCCTTCGACCTACGCCAGCATCATCTCTACCCTGCAGAATCGCGAGTACGTCGAGATGGACGGCAAGCGTTTCATCCCGACCGACGTCGGCCGCGTGGTCAATGGCTTTTTGACCATGCATTTCACCCAGTACGTCGACTACGGCTTCACCGCGGCGCTGGAAGACGAGCTGGACGAGATCTCACGCGGCGAGCGGGAATGGGTGCCGGTGCTGGACGCATTCTGGAAACCCTTCGAGAAACTGGTCGGAGAAAAAGCCGACATCAGTCGCGAAGAAGCAGGCCAGTCGCGCGAGCTAGGCACCGATCCGAAATCCGGCAAGCCGGTCAGCGTGCGCATGGGTCGCTACGGACCGTTCGTGCAGATCGGCACGCGCGAGGACGAAGACAAGCCGAAGTTTGCCGGCCTGCGCACGGGCCAGCGGATGGCCAGCATCACGCTGGAAGAGGGTCTGGAACTGTTCAAACTGCCGCGCAAGCTCGGCGAAACGCCGGAAGGCGAGCCGGTGTCTGCCAGCATCGGCCGCTTCGGTCCGTACGTGCGCTACGCCGACAAGTTCGTGTCGATACGCGGCGAAGACCCGTACACCATCGAACTGCCACGCGCACTTGAACTGATTGCCGAGAAGAAGATCGCGGACGCCAACCGGCTGATCCTGGACTTCGAGGACGCCGGCATCCAGGTGCTGAACGGGCGCTATGGCCCGTACATCACCAACAAGGAAAAGAACGCGCGCGTACCGAAAGACCGCGATCAGAAAACGCTGACGCTGGAAGAATGCGAGGAGCTGCTGGCCAAGGCGCCGGTACGCGGACGGCGCGGCGCGAAAAAGAAAGCGGCAAAAAAAGCGGCCAAGAAGAAGTCCACGACCAGGAAAGCCGCGAGCAAGAAAAAGAAAACCAAAAAGAAAAAGAAAAAGAAAAAGGCTGCCAAAAAGAAGACCGCTCGCAAGACGACTCGCAAAAAGGCCGCCAAATCGACCGCCAAGTCCGCCGGCGCCGGCGAACCCTCATCGCCCAACCCGCCAGCCTCGGCAGGACCGGCCGAGAACAACTGACGTAAGCGGCGCAGGCCGCGCATCATCTATCCTCTGCTGCCTCGCAGCGCCAGTTTCCGGCGCCTGTGGTACCGGGCTTCCACATAAGGCTGGCCCCGGAAGATTCTGTAAAGTATCCTGTTCGTTCTCGGAAGAAGCGACCCTAAGCGGTTGCTTCCGATAACAAAAACCGGGCTCCGCGCAGCGGCCCGGGAGAATCTCCGGGCCAGGGACGGATGCAGCAACTCCGAGCCAGTTTAGCGACGCTACTCATTTGCCTGACCGCAGCGGCAATGGTCCCCGCAGCGGCCGGCAACCTGCGGCCGTCAAACGCGCGCATCGCTCCGGGTGTCAGCAACAGCAATCTGCTGGAAGTCCACACCTACATCGTGCAGCTCGCGGATCCACCGGCCGTCACCTACCGGGGCGGCAAGAGCGGCCTTGCCGCGACCCAGCCAGGCGCGGGCCGGAAGCTCGAGGTCGATGACCCCGACGTGCGCGAATACGGCAGGCACCTGGTCCGGCAGCACGACGCGACGCTGCGATCGGTCGGAGCGTACTACGAGAAGATCTACAGCTACCGCTACGCATTCAACGGCTTTGCGGCGCGCATGACCGAGCTGCAGGCGCAGAAACTGCGCGCCCGGCGCAATGTGCTGAATGTCTGGCAGGACCGCATGCGTTACCTGCACACCAACGACAGTCCCGGCTCCCTCGGACTGTTCGATACCAACAGCGGGCTGCGCACCGGCCTGGGACTGCGGGGCGATGGCGTGGTCATCGGTGTGATCGACAGCGGTATTACGCCCGAGCATCCGAGCTTCGGCGACCGGCGTGAACGGTCGAAGCCGCGACTGTGCCGCAGCAGCTGGGCAGAGAACTCGCTGCTGGGACTATGGCTGTGCTATCGCTTTCGGAATCCCAGGTACGAATCCACGTACAGTCCGCCGGCCAACTGGCGTGGCCGATGCGAGGCCGGCGAAACGACTGCGGACCGATTCCGCTCCAGCGACTGCAACAACAAGCTGATCGGCGCCCGCTATTACATCGACGGCTTTCTCGAGAACAATCCGCTGGACGAGAACGAGTTCATCTCGCCCCGGGACGCCGACGGGCACGGTACGCACATCGCATCGACGGCCGCGGGTATCGAGGTCGACGCGAACCTTGCTGGCAATAACGTCGGGCGGATTTCCGGCATGGCGCCGCGGGCGCGCATCGCTGCCTACAAGGCCTGCTGGCTGGAGCCGGGACAGACTCGCGGCAGCTGCTCCACCGCCGACCTGCAGCGCGCGATAGAAGACGCAGTCGCGGACGGCGTGGACATCATCAACTATTCGGTCGGCAACACGGACATCAGCATCAGTGACCCGGACGATCTCGCGCTGCTGGCCGCGGCCGAGGCCGGGGTACTCAGCGTGGTCGCCGCCGGCAACGACGGGCCAACGCCGGGCACCATACTCTCGCCGGCCGGCGCGCCCTGGGTGCTGACGGTGGGCGCTGCAACCAGGCAGGGCACCCAGTTCCAGGAAGCGCTGAAGGTCGACGCCCCGGTAAACGTCGCGGGTCGCTATGTGCAGCGGGAAGCGACTTTCACCCCGCCGCTGCGCGATGAGGGCAGAATCACCGCCAGCCTGGTGCTGGTCGACGACGGCGTATCGATCATCGGTCAGGGCGCTTTCGGAACGACGTTCGATGCCTGCGAGCCGATCGTCAACGAGGATGAGGTCAGCGGCCGGATTGCGTTCATCCAGCGCGGTACCTGCGATTTCGTAGTCAAGCTGCAGAACGCCGAGGCCGCCGGTGCGATCGCAGCGGTGGTCTTTGATACACAAGCCGAACCAATCACCATGGCCGGGCCGCGCAACGTCGTCGGCATCCCGGCAGTAGCGATCGGCGCAGCGGACGGGCAGCTGCTCAAAACCGAACTGGATGCGGGCGAAACGGTCGAAGTCACGCTGGACAAGGACGAGATTCTGAATATCGACCAGCCCGGCGACGTACTGGGCAGCTTCTCGTCGCGCGGCCCCAACCCGACCGCGCCTGACATTCTCAAGCCCGACGTGATTGCACCCGGCGTCGATATCCTGGCCGGGCAGACACCCGATGTTGCCAACGGTATCCGCGGAGAGAAATTCCAGTACCTGTCCGGTACCTCGATGGCGGTGCCGCATGTCGCCGGTCTCGCGGCGCTGATCAAGCAGCGGCACCCGGACTGGAGCCCGGCCGCGATCGCGTCCGCGTTAATCACCACGGCCCGCCAGGACCTGCTGCGGGAAGACGGCGAAACGCCGGCCGATCCCTTCGACATGGGCGGTGGACACGTGGTGCCGAACCGGGCGATCGACCCCGGGCTGATCTACGAGGCCAGGGCCCCGGACTTCGATGCGTTCCTCTGCGGCACCGGGGTAGAGCGAGTGGGCGCCGACTGCGAAGCGCTGAGCGCGGCCGGCTTCCCGGATGACGCGCCGGAATTGAACATTCCGAGCATCGCGCTCAGCGGACTGGTCAACGGGCGCAGCGTTACGCGCAGGGTGACCAACGTCGGCGACGCCGGCAGCTACGAGGTCACGGTGGAGCCGCCGACCGGCGTGAACGTCACGGTTACGCCCAGTGTGCTCAACCTGTCCCGCGGCGAGAGCGCCGAGTACACAGTCGAGTTCGAGCCGACCGGCAGCGATCTCTACGACTGGCAGTTCGGCGAACTGACCTGGGATGATGGCAGCCACCAGGTCCGCAGCCCGATCGCGGTGCGCCCGGTGCCTTTCCTGGCCCCGCTGGAAGTCTTCGCGCAGGGACTGAGCGGGCAGACCAGCTTCCCGGTGGAGTTCGGTTACACCGGTGAGTACAGCGTCACGGTGCACGGCCTGGCGCCAGCCGACGTGGCCGGCGGCAGCGTCGCGGACGATCCGACGCGCAACTACGACATCGAAGACTTCGACAACTGCCAGGACCAGCGTCTTGCGACCGGCGACCCGGATCTGCCCTGCAGCGTGGCACGCTTCGAGTTCCAGGTCGCACCGAACGCTGCCTATCTCCGCGTCGCCCTGTTCAACGAAGACACGGATGGCGAGGACGATCTCGACTTTTACCTGTATTCCTGCGACCCGGGCCCGATCAACTGTTTCCTCGTCGGCACCGGCGGTAACGCTGACTCCAACGAGCAGTTCGACCTGCTGTTTCCGTTCCCAGGCAGCTATGTCGTCGACGTGCATGGTTTCCGCACCGACGAAACAGCGGGCGGTCCCGGCGCGAACTTCGACCTGTCAGTCTGGGTACTCGGCAACGTCGACGATCGGGGCAACCTGGCAGTCAGCGTGCCGCCGTCTGCCACTGCAGGCCAGACCGGCCAGGTCGAGCTGCTGTGGAACGGGCTCCCGTCCGCGCGCTATCTCGGCGGCATCACCCACGACGACAACGAGCCGGACGAAGACCCGCTGGAATTCACGGTCATTACGCTTACGCCCTAGCCTGTTTCGCGGCGCCGCTCAGCCCGCCCACACGACAGCGGCCAGGTTCGTCGCGATCAGCAGCACCAGCGCAAGCCAGGTCGACAGGGTGCCGTAGAACCTGCCAAACGTCCGGCCGGACGACTGGCGCAGTCCGGTCGCATGCAGCGCACGCCCGACCACCAGCAGGAAACCGGCCACATGCAGCAGCCACTGCCAGGCGCCCTGCAATTCCGCCAGCATCAGCAGGATCAGCGTGATCGGCGTGTATTCGATGAAGTTGGCCTGTACGCGGATCGCGCGCTGCAATTCTTCCTGGCCGCCCGAGCCGATGCCGACCTGAAAACGGCGACGCAATCCGACGACCTGCGCGCTCAGCGCCAGCAGCAGCACGCCGCACAGGCCCGCGTAAATTCCGGAAATCATCATGTGTATTCCCCCATCAGGCCAGCGCCGCACACTCGGCGTGACGATAGCAGCCAAGAATATGATCGTTGACCATGCCGGTCGCCTGCATGTGCGCGTACATGATTGTGCTGCCTACGAACTTGAAGCCGCGCTTCTTCAGGTCGCGGCTGAGCGCGTCTGATTGCCTGGACGTCGCCGGTACGTCCTCCTGACGCTGCCAGCGGTTCTGCACAGGCCTGCCGTCGACGAAGCCCCACAGATATTCGCTGAACGAGCCCAGTGCATCCTGAATCTCCAGGTACGCCCTGGCGTTGGTAATCGCGGCGGCGACTTTCAGACGATTGCGGATGATGGCCGGGTTTGCGAGCAATGCGCGTTCTTTCTCAGCGGTGTAGCGCGCGATCCGCTCGGCGTCGAAGCCGTCGAAGGCCTCGCGATAGCCCTCGCGCTTGTTCAGCACCGTCGACCAGCTGAGCCCGGCTTGTGCGCCCTCGAGGATCAGGAACTCGAACTGCATCTGATCATCGCGTACCGGCACGCCCCATTCATGGTCGTGATAGCCGATGTAGAGGTCATTGACCCCGAGGCTCCAGGGGCAGCGCTGCCGTGCTTGGTTCGGCTCCGGCATGGTCTCCTCCCAGGTTCGTGTTGCGGCGCGTTGATTATGGTAAAAAGCTTTCAACGGGGCGGTCCACGGCCACTATAAGGGGGCAGCCGGGCACGCGAAACCAGCGAGGGGGCAATCCAGCATGACAGACCGTTACGGGGTCATCGGACACCCGATCGCACACAGCAAGTCTCCGGTAATCCACGCCCAGTTCGCGCGCGAGACCGGCGAGGACATCAGCTACGAGGCGTTCGACATCCCGCCGATCGAGCTGGAAGCGCGCGTGAAGGAACTGGTCGCCGGCGGAATACTCGGCTTGAACGTGACCGTGCCGCACAAGCAGCGCATCGCCGAGCTGGTCGACACGCTGGAGCCGCAGGCCGAACTCGCGGGCGCGGTAAATACGGTCAGCGTGCAACCCGACGGCAGCCTGACGGGCGACAACACCGACGGCACCGGCCTGGTGCGTGACCTGGTCCGCAACCTCGAGGTCGAACTGGCCGGCATCGACATCCTGGTGCTGGGCGCCGGCGGCGCGACCCGCGGGATCGTGCCGGCACTGCTGGAAGCAGAGCCGGCCCGGCTGCTGATCGCCAATCGCACGCCGGAGAAGGCCGAGGGGCTGTCGCTGCGATTCGGTGATCTCGGCGAAGTGAATGCCTGCAGCTTCGACGAGCTGGGCGGGATCAGCTTCGACCTGGTCATCAATGCGACCTCCGCCGGGCTGCAGGGCGAGGTACCGCCGTTTCCGGAATCCATCATCAGCCGCGGCTCAGTGTGCTACGACCTGTCGTACGCCATGCACGACACGCCGTTCGTTGCCTGGGCGCGGACGCTGCACGCGGACGACATTCACCAGGGCTGGGGCATGCTGGTCGAACAGGCTGCGGAGTCGTTTAAAATCTGGCGCGGCGTGCGGCCCGACACCCGACCGGTACGACGTCGTCTGCCGACGTAGCGCGATAAGCGACCGTAGCGTTTACACAACAGTAATAGTGCGGTTGTCGTTTGACATTGCAAGAACCTTCGCCAATTATCGCAAGGGATTGTTGTTGCTCGGAGCCAACGTCTTGATCGGATACGTTGGGGCCGTTTCTATGCCTCTGTCAGCGAGAGGCGCCGGGGAGATCGTATGAAAGCCAGCAAGCCAGTTCGCGGCCACGTGGTCGCTCGTCTTAATCCCGTGGCCGGCGCGGTTGCGGTTGCCGTCAGCAGTATTGCCACGATGCCGGTTCAGGCACAGGACGGCGTGTTCGAAGACATCGTGGTTACGGCAACGCGGCGCGACGCCGGCGTGCAGGACATTCCGTTCAATATCTCCGCGATCAGCGGAGATCAAATCGACCGGGACCGGATCAACAACATCGCCGACCTCGCTCGTCGGGTACCGGGTCTCCAATTGGTCGATCAGGGCCCACGCAATCCGTCGCCTCTGATCGTGCGCGGTCTCACGGTCAACTCGCTGACCGCCAGCGAGGCGGAAGGCAACGACAACGGCGGCACGGTCGCCACTTACCTCGGCGAAATCCCCGTCTACATCGATCTGGCCACGCGCGACATCGAACGCGTCGAAGTCCTGCGCGGGCCGCAGGGCACGCTGTTCGGTGCGGGCTCGCTGGCGGGCGCAGTACGTTATATCGTGCGCCAGCCCGACACGCAGGAATTTTCGGCCGAGATTCACGGACGCGGCTACGGCATCGAGGAGAGCGACGGCGTCAGCTACGACATCGACGGCACAATCAACATCCCGCTGGGAGAGAACTTCGCGTTCCGCGGCACGCTTTCCTACCTGGACCAGCAGGGGTTCATCGACCAGAACTACCTGGTACTGCAGCCGGGCACGTCGATCCCCGAGCCGGATTTCAGCAATGCGGCCGAGGTCAACGCTAACCTGCGGCAGGAAAAAGACACCAACTGGTACAAGCGCACCTACGCACGAGCATCGCTGCTGTGGGACATCAACGACCGGCTGGAAGCGACCTTCAACTACTACTACCAGAACCAGGATGTGGGTGGCCGCCAGGTCAATCACGCTGACAGCCTGAATGTGATTGCCCAGGACCAGGGCGTCGAGATCCCGCGCGGCTATACC
>CBFCXA010000079.1:0-9309 GCA_965601985.1 uncultured Chromatiales bacterium
GGACAAACACCTGGTCGGCTGGCAAGCGGAATTGCGCCCGGCTCAGCCGATTCCGCCGATGCGGGCCGGCGCCGGCAGGACCGACGTAGCCTGACACATGCCTTAGGGCGCGGCTGCCTTCTGCATCGCGACCGAGTCACCCACGTCGGTGAACAGGTACAGCAGCGTCAGCTGATCCGGCAGACGGGTCACCGGAATATCCATCGCTTCCTGGTAACGCGCAAGTGCGGTAGCGGTCGCGTCTCCGGCGGCCATGCCTTCGCCGAGGTAGTCGAGCTCGCGCAGGCGGGATGCCACGCGATCCAGCACCTCCTGGTAGACCACCACGCCGTCTTCTTCGCCGCCCACCACGACCGGTAGAGATTGCTGCCGGAGCCTGGCCGGAAAGAACTCGCGCATAAGGCCGGCGGCGGCCAGGTGGAACTTCTGCTGCGGATTACGCTTGCACAAGCTGTCGAGAGCTGCGGCCAGTACCTCGGTGTTCTGCCAGGGTGCAATGTCGAAAGTCTCTTCTTCGTAAAGATTCCCGGCGGTCAGGAAACCCTCCATCCAGCCGGCAAACATGTAGTACTCGCGGCCACCGGCTTCGCGCGCGTCGTTGAATGCGGCACAGGTAGCGATGCCCGCCCCTTTCACCGCGTAGTTACCGTCCGTGTCTGCGGCCTGGAGCAGGGATACGCCCGGCAGCGCAAGCAGCAGGCAGACAAGGGCGCGCAGGTAAGAATTCATGGTCTTGGATCTCCAGAAAAATTCAGCCAGCAGAGGATGGCTCCCCTGCTGGCTGAAGTTCCTTCAAAGGGCCGGCCTTTGCCGCCGGCCCGAGTTTATCTCAGCTGCGCCGACGCCGGAAAAACGCCAGGCCACCCAGGCCACTCAGCAGCAGAGGCAGCGCGGCCGGAACCGGGACTACCGAGGTAATCCGGCCCTGGATGCTGGCGTACTGAGCAGTGGAAATGTGACCACCCAGTTCCCCTTCGAGGTATTCCTGCAGGGTCGGCTGATCGCCGATCCCCAGCAAGGTGAACTCCTGCTCGAAGTCGTAGAAATACTGGTCGCCGCCACCTGCAGTAAAGCTCAGGGTCGCGATGTTCAGGAGGATGTCGTTGACGACCTCCCCTTTCTGCACCAGGACCGTGCCGTCATCCAGGATCACATCGATGATGCGGTTACCCGGCGTGACGACATTGCCTTCAGCGTCCAGTTCCAGAGCCGTTCCGTACAGCGCGTAGGAGAAGGACAGACCGGCCACCTGTGCGAAACGCCCGGTGCCGCCACCCTGGCGCTGCGGTTCGCCGTCCACGGGCACGACCCGCGACACTGCGTTCTCCAGCGAGTTCAGCAGCTGTTCCGTAGTGACACTCTCGACCACTGCCAGTGTATTGCCGAAAGGCAGTACGTCGAAGGTATCGAGCTCGGTGATCTGACCGTTCTCGCCGTACAGCCGGTTGTCGCGAATGCCGCCGCCGTTCTGGATCGCGATCAGCGGGATGCTGTCGTCCACACCGAAATCGGCCAGTCGCGCCTCGGCGCCGGCCAGCAAGGCATCGGCAATAAGGTTGCCGAGGTTGGTTTCCCGGGCACGAACGTTGTCGGTGATGCCATCCAGCGGAACGCGGTTGGTCGCGATTACGTTGGTAGCCAGGCCGTCGACGTAGGCCTGAACCGGCGATTCGATGTTGGCCACCGCACCGGCATCCGGCGAAATACCGTCCGGCGTGAAGTTACGCACCGGACCGCTGTTGTCAGCGTCGATGCTGGTGAGGTTGCCGTCGTCGTCGAACTCGACCGTCAGCACGCCGATATATTCGTACTGGCCCTGAGTCGTGATGATCGGCACGGTGGCGCCGTCGGCGTTCTGGACCGAGACATCGGGATAGGGGCCCGCCGCATCGTCGCCCGGAATCAGCTCATCGCCCGGATTGGCGAGCAGGTTGTCACCGCCGCCCGCGATCGCGATGTCCACGCCACTAAGTTGCGCAACCAGCGTCTGGTCTTCTTCGACACCCTGCAGGTGGCTGATCAGGATGACTTTGTTGACGTCATCAGCAGTGCCGGCCACGCCGTCCAGGCCAAGCTGCACCTTGTCGATTTCCGTCTGTACCGCGCCGACGACGTTCTGGTCGACGATCACCGCGCCGGGGCTCGAGATGAACGGCAGGTTGGGCGTGGTCGCGCCGACAATGCCGTAGGTCTGGCCATTGCGCTCCACGATCGTGCTCTTGGCGATATCGCCGGTCGCGGCCAATGCCGCCAGTTGCGGCTCCATCGACACGTCGATGTTCGCGCTCAGGAAAGCTGCGTTGGTGCCGCCCGTCGTCGCCTTGTAGGCATTGATGACGTCGGCGAACGTATCAGGACCCTGGTCAAACTCGTGGTTGCCGATCGCCAGCGCGTCGTAGCCGATCAGCGCCCAGGACTCGGCGTCGTAGAACACGCCGTTGTTCAGGCTCGCGTTGAACTCCGGCCCGGGCAGAAAATTGTCCCCGGAAGACAGCGTGAGCTGTACGTCGGAAGTATTCGCTGCACGCAGCGCGCCGAGTGTTCCGACGTAGCCGCCGATACCGCCGATGTCGCCGTTCGGGAGCAAATCGGACTCACCGTCGTTGTTGTGAAAGATAGTCAGCGTGGTCGCGGCCTGCGCAGCGCCGGCAAGCAAACCGGTCGCCAGGACTGTGGTGCAGGCGAGCGCACGAAGTCGCCTCGCGGGTGAAGCAGGTTTCATTGTAGTTATCCTCCAGACACTAACCGGGTTGCCCTTGCACCCGGACACGCAGCGCCGCCCCTTTAATGCAACGCTGGCCAGCGCTTGTTGTAGACGCTCCACATTGCATGGAGTCGCTGGAAATATGACAAAAGCTTTAAATGTCGTTTTCGGGCCGTTTCGGCTGTGCGCGAGCCGCGCCGATAGTCATAAGGCAATATCAAGGATAACTTTTCGTAACAATTCGGCCCGAGCCCGGATCAGTCGGGCATGCGCAGTACCGGCTTTGCCACCTCGCCTGAACGACCGGCGGCCAGCGCGTCCTCGATGTCATCGAACTCGAACACGCTGACATAGTCCGCCATTGGCAGTTCATCGCGTTCGATCAGCCCGACCAGACGGGGAATCAGGTCCTGCGGTCGGCTGCGGCCTTCGATAATTCCGACGATGTCGACCCGGAGCAGCGGTCGGCCACTGCTTATCTCGAACGCGGCACCCATGTTCGGCAGCGCGACGACGCCGAAGCGCCCGCCTGCCCGCGTGGCCTGCAAGCCCAGGTTGAACGTCGCCTCACCGGACACGGTTTCCAGACTGAAGTCGACGCCGTCCGGGCAGCATGCATGAACCGAGCCGAGCAGATCTGGCTGGCCGCCATCAAGCACCCGCGTGGCGCCGAACGCACGCGCCTGTTCGAGGCGTGCCGGCAGTACGTCAATCGCAATGATCGGATCACAGCCGAGGATGCGTGCCGCCATGATCGCGCTCAGGCCCACGCCGCCGGCGCCGATTACCAGCAATGACTGCCCGGGCCGCGGCTGCAGTACCGCGTCGACGGCGCCGAATCCGGTCAGCACGCCGCAGCCCAGCGGGGCGAGGTATTCCGGCGGCAGTGTCGTCTCGACGCGTACGCAATTTCGTTCGGTCATCAAGGCATGCGTGGCGAAACTCGACTGCTCGAAGAATGCCCCGCTCACCGGCGTGCCGTCGGAGCGATGCAGTGCAGGGCTATCGCTGCGACGACTACCGAGCTGGATGGTCTGAAAATCCCGGCAGTGAAAGGTCTCGCCGGACGTACAGTTATCGCAGCGGCCGCAGCAGCCATAGCTGCCGACCACCCGGTCGCCGGGACGAAACCCGGTCACGCCCTCCCCGACTTCGATGACTTCACCGGTACCTTCGTGGCCGAGCACCGTGGGCAGCGGCATGATCTGCGGCGCGAGGAAATCCGTATGGCAGATACCGCTGGCCTGAATGCGGACCAGCACCTCGCCGGGCCCGGGGCCATCGAGCATCAGGTCCTCGATCGCAGTCTCGCCATCGGAGGATCGGGTCACCGCGGCGCGGATGGGCATCGGCATCGGCATGGCGGGCTTTCCTGGTCAGACCCTGGGCTGCAATCGCGCACACCGATGATAATCTATTGATTATGAATCATACCGGTCGTTCAGCTTGCTCACGGTCCACCCTGCGCCTGGCCGCCTGGGCCGTTCTGGTTGCCCTGCTATCGGGCTGCCAGCAGACGCTGATGATGATGCCGACGCCCGAAGTCATGCGGACCGGCGAAGTCGACGTGTTCCAGAAAACTCCGGAGTGGGAACGGACCCTCGAAATCCCGGTCGTCTATGCGACCAACAGGCTGCCGGACAAGCGAATGGATGAACGGGGTTACACCCGCAAGTTCGACGACCGCCTGCGGCTGGGAGTGGCGCGAATCCGGGTCGGCGACGACCCCGATGCCAGCTGGGACGAACTCTACGAGGCGTCTCTCGATCCCGATCGGGGCCTGGACGTTCCGCTGAAGCTGGTGCGCGTGAACGAATATGTCCTGCTGGAACCCGGCACCGATCCGGCCCAGCCGGGCGAAGCGGCGCTCGAGCTGATCGGGGCATTGAACGACTATCTGGCCGAGAGCGAAGACCCTGACCTGCTGATTTTCGTACACGGTGCCAACAACAATTTCTATCGCAGCATCGGTCAGGCCGCCCAGTACCGGCACTTCACCGGCCGACACACAGCCGTGCTCGCCTTCGTGTGGCCGTCGATGGAAAACATCCTGCGCTACGGCGCCGACGTGAAGCACGCGGAGCAGGCGGCGCCGATGCTGGCCGACCTGCTGGCGATGGTCGGCGTGCACAGCAACGCTCGCCACATCAACCTGCTCGGTTACAGCCTGGGTGCAACGGTGGTCAGCAACGCGCTGGAAGATCTGCGGCGCCGGCACGCCGAGCGGCCGGCGGCAGAAGTCCGTGAGAAACTACGGCTGGGGGAAATCTACTTTGCGGCCCCGGATGTCGATTTCGAGCGTTTCGTCGACCAGCTGTATGTCTACGAAGACATCGTCGGGCGCGTGACCATGACCATCAACATGGAAGACTCGGCCCTGGGCTTCTCGGCCATGGTTCAGGGCAAGTCGCGCGCGGGGCGCCCGGACACCGATGAACTGACCACCGAACAGACGAACCGGCTGCTGCGCGCCACACGCTCGCCCCGCTTCGACGTCATCGAGGTCAGCGAGGCAATCGCGCCGTACGAAGCACTAAAGGCTCACGATTACTGGTACAACAATCCGCGCGTCAGCACCGACGTGCTGCTGCAGATGCTCAGCCACGAGACGCCGGACAAACGCGGCCTGGAAAAGTACGTGACCGACAAGGGCTACAAAATCTGGATATTTCCGCAGAATTACCAGGAGCGCTCGCTCGAAGCCGTACGCCGCATGCGAAGTGAACGGGAGTGAACGACCCCGGCCCGCGCCCTCGACCAGACGCTTGACCAGCGCGCATGTCGATGACTGCCCGAGCGGGCCAGGCGCCCGCATCAGAAGCGATGTCCGCAACCGGCGAATGGCCGGGGCTGTCGACGCAGGAGGCAGAACAGCGGCTGCGCGAAACCGGGCCCAACCGGCTCCCGGAACCGCCGCTGCCCGGCGTGCCGGCGATATTCCTGCGCCAGTTCCTGAGCCCCTTTATCTACATTTTGCTGATCGCCGCGATCGCATCCTACGCGCTGGGACAGCTGCCGAACACGGTATTCATCGTCGCGGTGCTCCTGCTGAACGCCGCGATCGGCACACTGCAGGAGTACTCGGCACAGCGCTCCGCGGCGGCCCTGCGCAACATGGTCCGCGGCGAGGCGCGGGTGATACGCGACGGACGCCCGCAGTCGATCGATGTCGAGCAACTGGTGCCGGAAGACATCGTTCTGCTGAGCAGCGGCGACCGCGTACCTGCCGATATCGAACTCGACTCGGCCCACAGCCTGTCGGTCGACGAATCACTGCTGACCGGCGAATCGCTGGCGGTGACCAAGTCGGCGGCCGTCGACGTGGCCGCCGATGCGCCGCTCGCCGAGCAGGTCAATCGCTGCTTTGCCGGTTCCATTGTCACGCGCGGGCGCGGGCGCGGGCGAGTCATTTCAACCGCGCTGAATACCCAGATCGGCCGGATCGCGCGGCAGGTATCCAGCGAACGCCTGTCGCAGCCGCCCCTGGTGCTGCGTATCAACCGGTTTACCTACCAGGTCGCGGCCGCGATCGGCATCGCCATCGCGCTGCTGGTAGGCATCATGCTGATCCGCGGCGGCTACGACACCGAAGGCATGATCATGATGGCCATCGGCCTCGCGGTCTCGACGATTCCCGAAGGGCTGCCGGCGGCGCTGACCGTGGCGCTGGCGATCGGCATGCGGCGCATGGCCAACCGCAATGTGATCATTCGCAAACTGGTCGCGGTCGAGGCGCTGGGTTCCTGCACGTTCATCTGTTCGGACAAGACCGGCACGCTGACGGTCAATGAACTGACTATTCGCGAGGTCGTGCTGCCGGACGGCAGCCACTTCGAAATCGGCGGCGAGGGCGTGGCGCCCGGCGGCGAAGTGCGCGGCGGCGATCCGGACAGCCTGCAGCTGCTGTGCCTGACCGGTCTGCTCGCCAACGAAAGCCACCTCGACTACTCGGGCGGCGAATGGGTATCGGACGGCGACATCGTCGATGTCGCGTTCCTGGTGCTGGCCAAGAAATGCGGGCTGTCGCTCAGCGAGTGTCGAAACGCACGGCGGCAGCTGGACCTGATTCCCTACGAATCAGAACGTGCATACAGCGGCAGCCTGAATCTCGCAGGCGACCAGCCGCAGCTGTTCGTCAAGGGCAGCCCCGAACTCCTGCTGTCGATGTGCGATCGAATGCTCGCGCAGGACGGCGTGGTGCCGGTCGATCGCGACCGTATCGAAGGCCAGTTCTCCGAGCTCGCCGCGCGCGGCTTCCGCATCATCGCGCTTGGCTATCGCGACTGCCAGCCTGGCGAAGCCCTGCAGCAGGTCGGAAACATGGTGTTTCTGGGCATGGTCGCGATGATCGACCCGATCAGGCCCGAGGCGCGCGACGCCGTTCTGCGCTGCCGTGCCGGCGGCATCGATGTCGCCATGGTCACCGGCGATCATCCGGCCACGGCGCGCGCCATTGCGCTGGAACTGGAGCTCTGCGGTCCGGACGACCCGGTCGTCACCGGCGCCATGCTGCGCGAGGCCTCGGACCAGGGCGAAGACTGGCTGCACGAGCTGATTCGCCGCAGCCGCGTGTTTGCCCGCATCGAACCGGGCCAGAAGGAGGTGATCGTCGACAGCCTGATGCAGGCCGGTCACTTCGTAGCGGTTACCGGCGACGGTGTAAACGATGCACCCGCCATGCGCCGCGCGAACGTCGGCGTCGCGATGGGCAAGCGCGGCACCGACGTGGCAAAGGAAACGGCCGACCTGATCATTACCGACGACAACTTCAGTTCGCTGGTAGAGGGCGTCGCACAGGGCCGTATCGTCTATAACAACATTCGCAAGGTGATCGGTCTGCTGATCGCGACCGGCTTCTCTGCGCTGCTGCTGTTCTTCTGCACCGTGATCGCTGGCCTGCCGATGCCGCTGACCGCGGTCCAGCTGCTCTGGCTGAACCTGGTCGCCAACGGGCTGCAGGACGTCGCGCTGGCCTTCGAACCGCGCGAAGGCGGAGAGCTCCGGCAGCCGCCTCGCTCACCGGACGAGCCGGTATTCGAGCGACACATCCTCGAGCACGTGCTGGTGATCGGCGGCTGCATGGGCGTGATGGCGTTCGGCGTCTATGCCTGGCTGACCGCCAACGACACGCCGATCGACCAGGCCCGCAACCTGACGCTGATGCTGATGGTGCTGTTCGGCAATATCCACGCGCTGAGCAGCCGCTCGGAGTCGAAGTCACTGTTTCGCATTCCGTTCTTCGGTAATCCGTTCCTGATCTTCGCCGTGCCTTTCGCACAGCTGGTGCACATTGCCGCGATGTACCTGCCCGGCATCAGCGACGTATTGGAACTGCAGCCAATCAGCTTTCGCCAGTGGTCGGTGCTCGCGGCCGTAGCCCTGCTGCTGCTGGCCGCCGAGGAACTGCACAAATTCTCGATTCGTTACCGCGGTCGCTGAACGGAATTGCAATTCCGTCGGGAAGCATATGCAATAGTGGACAGTCACAAGGCAGCTGCCAGAGAAGAACAGCCGTGGACATCATCAAGCTATTCCAGAACAGCAAAGACATCGATCTCTACAAGGCCGGAGACAAAATCTTCGAGGTCGGGGACGCGGCCCGCAACCTGTTCGTCATCATCGAGGGCGAGGTTGAAATCAGCCTGAACGGCAGGGTACTGAACCGGCTCGGGCCGGGCAGCCTGCTGGGTGAAATGGGGCTTATCGGGAATCATCATCGGACGGCCACGGCCACAGCACACTCCGATTGCCGCCTGGCGGCGGTGGACGAACGCCGGTTCCTGTTCCTGGTTCAGGAGACGCCGTTTTTCGCCATGCATGTGATGCGCGTGCTCGCCGAAAGGATTCAGCGAATAGAGGCGGAGGCCGGCCAGGCCTGAAGCCCGGGGCCGGAGGCCCGGCAAGCATGCTTCGACTGCTGCAGTTGACCGATCCGCACCTGTTCGGTGACCCCGCCGGCGAACTCTACGGCCAGCGCACGGCCGACACGTTTCGCGCCACGCTCGATGCGGCTCTGCGCGAGCAACGCCCGGATGCCCTGCTGCTGACCGGTGACCTGGTCGAGGACCAGTCGCGGGCCGGCTACGAGTTCCTGCGCCAGGTGCTCGACGATACCGGCCTGCCCGCCTGGTGCCTGCCCGGCAACCACGACGATCCGGCGATCATGGCCGAACTGATGGACAGCGGCCGCGTTCGCTACCTCGGCTGGGCCGCGTGGGCGAACTGGACCGGGGTCTTCCTGAATACCCATGTTCCCGGCGCTCCCGGCGGGCTGCTGTCTGACGCGGAACTGCAAAGACTCGATGAAGTTCTGCGCGGTACCCCTGACAAGCCGACGCTGGTCTGCCTGCATCATCAGCCCCTGCCGGTCGGCAGTCCGTGGCTGGATCGCTATGGCCTGGCCAATGCCGAGGAATTCCGCGCGCTGCTCGCCCAACACCCCCAGGTCCGCGTAGTGTGCTGGGGCCACGTACACCAGGCCTTCGACGAGCAGCGCGATGGCATACGCTGGTTGAGCACGCCTTCCACCGGCGCGCAGTTCACGCCGCAGATGGACCGCTGCGTGATGGACACGCGCCCGCCCGGCTGTCGCTGGCTTACGCTGG
>CBFCXA010000080.1:0-9273 GCA_965601985.1 uncultured Chromatiales bacterium
CCGCCGATCCGGTGCCCGGTGATGAATACGCGCCCCGGCTCGCGGCGTTCTCGGCTATCGAGCTCGGCACCCAGCAGACCGGTTGTTCGGTCACCGATGCTGGCAGGTCGTAACTGTGCGCCGTCAGAGTTAACGCCTTCCGTGCCTCGTGGCGCGCCGATATGGTGGCCGTTCAGTGCCTCGCTGACGCGCCAGGCAACCAGCTTGCGCGGCGCTTCGCTGGCGAGGCGCGCGCCTTCTGTCGCAGAAAGCACCAGGTGTTCGCGCCGAACCGAGAAGGGATTCCCCGGGTTGCCGTTGCTGACCGACGGCGGTATCGGTGGAACCGCCTGACCACCGTAGGGCATGAAGCCGCCAATCGAGAGTCCGATCGATGCACCGAACAGGTCACCGGCCGGGATGCCGAGCAACAGGAAGGGTGCGCCGAAAAACAACTTCCTGCCAAGACGGCGGAAGAACCCGCGCAGGCTGTAGCCGCTGGGATCATTCGCGGCAATGAAGCCATTCAAAGCATAGGCATAGCGGTTCAGGCCCTGGCTGGAAAGTGGTCGCTGAATATAGGGGTCCGCCGACAGGAACCTGGCACTCGTCGTATCCAGCACGCGACCGTTCATGTGGACCAGGCCGGTATCGCCGAGATGCTCCTGGCCGGTAAAGCCGCGAATACCACCCGGCATCGAGACCAGGTCAGGTGATTCGCTCGATGCAGCAAGCGGCGACGTTGTCGCTGGATCGCGGACCCGCCCCGCATGGTCGTAAGCGAGTCGATGCGTACCGCCGTCGTTGCTGATGGCCGTCGTCGACCCGGCGTGATCATGATGCAGAAAAGAGATTCGCTCGGCACGGTCCGGCGTTCGCTCGACCAGCGCCACTGCCTCGCGACCAATCATCACTCTTTGTCGATAGGTCGCCGGCTGCCCATCGATGCGCGCACTGGTTTGCCCGATATAGGCGACCTCGGTTCGGTTAACTCCACTGTCGTCTACCCGGCGGATACGCTGACGATGCGGCCCGTAGGCGAATTCAATGCTGCCTGAATCAGTAGCTATAGAACCGAGCAGTCCCGATGGATCTCGGGTAAAAACATGACCACCGCGTCGAACGACGCGGCCACTGGCATCGTATTCGTAGTCGAACTGGTCCGCGCCCTGGCCGTATCGAAGCACACGCTGCGGACGCCCATCATCGAGCAGCGCGCCCGCCCTCGGATTGCCGCCTGCGTCGAAGCCGAGGACACGCTCCCCGGCTGGATCACCGTCGACGAAGGCCCGGGCCGCGACGAGTCGCCCCAGCGCGTCGTGGTCGAACTCCTCCCGCTGCCCAAGCACCCGGTCTTCACGGCCGCGGAGCAAGCCGCCGGCCGTCCAGTCATACAAGAGGTGCTGGACGATCTCGCCCGCGCGCCACGACTGTGTACCGGTCATCAAGCCGCTGGCCCGGTCGAAGCTGCGGGTCGTAGTCAGCGCACCGTCATTCTGCTGCGTTCGTGTAAAGCGACCGCTGGCATCTATGGCCAGCGACTGCCAGAGCACAGCTGACGTATCGACCTGCTCGACGGCGGCAAGGTAACCCCGTGCATTGTGACGATAGGCAATCCGCAGGCGCTGCGTACCGGGCTCGGACTCGCTGGCATCGTCCGCAGTCGCCGGATAAGCGAGCTCCGACAACCTGCCCAAATCGTCATAAGACTGGCTGGTCCAGAAGTGACGATTCTGACCCCCGATGTGCAGGCGCTGCAGACGACGCGCAAGGCGACCACGATCATCATAGTGGTAGGTGATTCGCGGCGCGGAAACCGGTACTTGACCGCCCGCCGGATAGGGACCGGTCGCCACGGCCAGCCGACCGAGACCAAAGCCGGCGGCATCATCGTACGCGAAGTCGGTGATCTGCTGACGCGGATCGCCCGATGACAAGAAATCCCAGTTGTCGACGCGGCGCTCGAGACGGCCCAGAGCATCGTAGCTGTAGCGGGTGAAGATACCGTCGCCGTCACGTTCGAAGATCAGCTCGCCCAGCGCATTGTGCGCATAGGCTCGAAAGCCCAGGTTCGAATCGTCCATACTCGCAGCCCGACCGATCGGGTCGTACTCAAACCGAGTCGTCGAACCATCCGCGGCGGTGACTTCAGCGAGGTTACCCTCCGGCGTGTAGCGGAACGCGATCCGCGCTTCGACATCCGCGCCCTGTTCCGTGACCGACTGGACCCGGCCCTGCGCGTCGTAGACCTCCGTGCGCACCAGGTCCGGCCGCCCGGGCTCCTGAAGCAGGATGCCACGCTTCCAGCCAGCTTCATCCGGCAGGTCATATAGAAATGCCAGACGCTGACCCTGGCCTGTCGCAGTATCGGAAGGCGATGGCGCGGCCGCATAGCGGCAGTCATCCTCGCGGACCGGACGAAACTCCGTCAGTACCCGCGAGAGCGCATCGTGCTGCCGCAGCATGTAGCAGCGGCTGGCGGCGTCCGCGTCCAGGTACGGCAGCGAGACCGCGTAGTTCCTGCCCAGCGCATCATAGTGAGTCGCGGTACTGACCACCTGTCCATCGAACCCAAGGCGGGTACTGTGCACCACCCGACTGAGCGCGTCCCGCTCGACGGTCTCGACCTGTCCGTCACTGCGCAGCGCGGTGCGCTGCGTTACCGCCTGCGAGGAACGGCAATTGTCATCGCACCAGCGTCGGCTGTACTCGGTGCGCGCAGCTGAATCGGGTGCGCCTTGTGCGACAAGCCGGCCGAATCCATCCAGGCGCACCGAGGAGCGAAGTACCGCGGCGTGACTTGGTCCGGATTGCCATTCGGCCAGCGGCGACCCGAAACGCTCGTCCCAGGTAAAGCTGCGACGATGCCCCAGCGCATTCTCTTCGGCAGTAACGAAACGGCCGTGGTACTCGGGCCCGTACTCGCGCAGGTTCTCCCGGCGCTGAAAGCTCTGCCCGTCGACCTGCTCCGACACGACGTTGCCATAGTCGTCATAGCGGATCTGTCGAACTTTCCGGTAGTTGGGAATTTCCGGAAGGGTTGCCTCCTCGCTCAGTGCGCAACGCTGATCGTAGGTAAAACGACGTGAACGAGGCGCACCAGCATTATTGTCCTCGTACGAGGTCACCACCGCCGAGCGCTGCAGCCCGATACACCAGGTGTCGGTGCGATTCTCCCAGTCTGCTTCCACCTCTATGCGCTGCACGGGCGCGTCGCGGCCGTCATCGATGTGTACAGCGATACGCGCCGGATTCCCGAATTCGTCAACCGGATGCGCGTCGGAGTGGTAAGTGGTGACGATGCGGCGCTTGATGGCACTGCCCACCTGGCCGTCGCTGGTCACCGGATAGCTGATTTCCTCGACTTCAGCGGCCACCGGCAACCAGCTCTTGCCACCCGGTCCGGAGGCCGACTCACGGACCACGAAGCGCGTCGTGCGGAGGTTAAACCGCCTGCCCCGCAGCAGATCCAGCGGGCCCTGCCCGCCCTGCCGGAACAGGCTCAGGCATTCTTCGCGGGCGGCATCCGTATCGCAGGCGACGGGGTAGTCGAACAGGCCGATTTCCGGGACGGACAGGTTCAGGACATCCGGGGCATCGAGGGCATCGCCCAGCCGCTGTTCGGACTGCAGCACTTGCCCGGTAAGCGGGAACTGCTGCGCATATCGGTTCACGGTGCTCAGCTGTCGATTCACATTCCAGGCGCGGCGTTCGCTGAAGCCGGCGAACCCTCTGCCCTGACGATGTATCCGGGCCCCCAGATACTCGTAGCGGGTCAGCACACGCTCGTCGACATCCAGTCCGGTAGGTGTCGCGGTTTCACGCACCAGGTGCATCGGCCCTGCGAAACGGCTGTAGGGAAACTCGCTGTCGACGTGCCGGTGCAGATGCTCGTCGCCTAGCAGCCCGTAGGCGATCGATGTGGTTGCTCCCAGGCCGTCAGTCACGGCTTTGAGCAGGCCGCGTGATGCACCGCGGCCGTGAAATACCTGGTAGCGGTCCGACGGGCTCGGTACGAGCAGGTCCGGCTGCCCGTCACCGCCGGTGTCCAAAGCCTGCAGACGCGTACGATGCTCGGGACCCGGCGCCGGGATGCCGGTTCGCACCAGTGCTGCGCCCGGTCCGCCGCCAATCGGGTCGGTAAGCAGCGCCGCGAGTTCCCCGGCTTCAGGATGGGTCAGCAACAGG
Source organism: uncultured Chromatiales bacterium (assembly GCA_965601985.1). Lineage (GTDB taxonomy): Bacteria > Pseudomonadota > Gammaproteobacteria > Steroidobacterales > J054. The sequence goes on from CBFCXA010000080.1 coordinate 4,168, forward strand.
TCGTCGTAGCCGTCGTGGTTATAGTCGACTACCCGCGCGTGCCTGAGCCGTTCACCATCGAGCGGCATCGACACCAGCGACGGCGGCAGGTCGAGGCCTTCATCCCGGGTGAAGCCATCAGGTCCGCCCTCTGCGTCGGTCAGATCGGGCAGCAGCAGGCTGGTGGACGACCACTGCAGTTGGTAACCGGTTCCGGTCGCAACGTGTAGCTCCCAGCGTGCATTCTCCGTGTGCTGGAATAACAGGTCCGTCAGGCCGTCGTCGTTTACATCCAGCAACTTCAGGTGCGCGATGTAGTTGCCAGGCGGAAATGCGTGCACTAATCCGAGCGAGCCCTCGCCGCGAGCAGCCGGATCGGTCAGCGAGTAGACCAGCCACTGGTAGTTGGAGCAGACCAGGCCCACCCAGGGGGCGGATTCACACTCGGCTGCCAGCGTGAGCAGATCGGCACGACCGTCCGCATCGAAAACGATCGGCCGCAGCACCTCGCCGGTCCGGCCGAGCAGTCTCCGCGCGCTTGTGTTGCCCGGCACGCCTGCCTGCCAGGGCTGCGGATCGAAGTCGTCGCCGGTACTGCGGAACGCCAGCAATTCCGCACCGCTGGTCGTGACGAGATCGGTCCGGCCGTCGCCGTCAATGTCGGCGCCGGTACCGGCCGCCCAGAAGTTGCGGTTTTTCGTCGGCAACGCGGTGACGCGCCCGCTAAGCCCGGAGACGCCACCATCGAGAACGCGGATACGCGTCCCGCCGTCATTGCGCGCGTCGGTAGGCTGGACCAAGTCGGCGAAACCGTCGCCGTTATAGTCCCCGGGTATGGCGCGGTAACCGACCGGGGCAACGATGGAATAGTCCCAGTCCACCGCTGGCTGCGACGCGATCTCCGGGCCATCAATCGCATCCTTGCGGACAATCCAGCGGGACTGCGTCGCGCTGTCGCGACGAAGGTAGACGTGATCTCGAATACCGTTGCCGTCCACGTCCAGCAGCATCAGGCCTTCCCGGTCCTGGTAACGGACCGGCGTGGCCTCGGGTTGGGGCGCAAACCCCCTGCGCCCCGGCTCCCAGTCGAAGCGCGTCTCGCCCAGGCAGCGCCCGGTGGTCTGCTCGCACTCGGTAACCGCGCCGAGATAGGCCCGGCCACTAATGGCGCTGTAGCGATAACTAAGGTGATAGCTGCGCACCGGCGTCAACTGGCCGTTGCTGCTCAGCGTCTGTGTATCGATTCGGTCGAGCCGCCAGGGCAGTGCAACCCGGTATCCCTGGTACCAGCCCCGGCGGATATCCTTGCGACGTACGAACCGGAACTGAAGGCGCCCGAGCACCCTGCCGTCGGCATTGAGCCAGCGAACGCTGTCGGGGCGTATCGCCGTGTGCTCGTCATCCTGCACGTAGCGGTAATCGATCGCGTTGCCGTAGCGATCGACAACGCGATTCGCCGCGTAGACCAGCGCTTCCTCTGCAACATTCTGACCACGAGGATGCAGTCGGCTGTCATCGCTGTTGCCGAATTCCCAGCGTAGCCCGCCGGCATCCTCGACGATGAAGTACCCCGGTCCGTTGCCCGCATTGCCGTAGCTCCGGATGCGCCGCCGACTGTCGACCTCGGTGCGAAACTCGCCGGCTGCGCCAGTTTCGACCAGCCGCTGGCCATCAAGGCAAAAGCGATCATTGGCGTCGAGATCAGCACCGTCGAAAAACCCGTCCGCTTCTGCCTCGGCGACGGTGCCGCAGCGACTGATCTGCGGCAGGCCGGCCATCGACCAGCCCTCGCCCAGCCACTCGTCCCGCGCCCGGTGGTGGTAGGTGAGCGCAAGGTCCGGCTGCATGCCACGCACGCCAGGCGGTACGCGAAGCGGTAGTCGATAGGTCGCCGCGCCGGTCGCATCGACAGCGAAGCTCGCCGGCGTCGCGCCGACCGCACTGCCGGCACGATAGGTTTCAGTGTCCGGCTCGGTATCCAGCGCGGGTAACACCGGAATCTCGAAGGACAGCGAGGCTTCGCCCGAGCCACCGGACTCGGCGTGCAGGCTCGCAATTTCGGCCTGACCACCCGGCACGACCGGTTGCAGGTACACCTGGTCGCGCCCGTCGCCCCCGAAATCGGCGACCAGCAACTCGACCGCGCCCGCATGCCAGCCGCCAGGCCGCGGCGGCAGACGCAAAACAGGCCATGCTGCGGCGCTGTCGCGCGGGCCGAAAAGCACGAGGTAGGCGGGACCGCCAGCGTGACGCGGCTGAAGCAGCAGATCATCGTAGGCATCGTTATTGAAGTTGCCTACGTGCAGCCGATACTCAGTAGCCGACCAGTCCGGCACCAGGAAGTCGAAGCGAGTCCAGCTGAGCCAGGGTTCAGGCTCGCCGCCCTCGGAGGAAACGAAGCCGCCACTGCTGCCGGCGAGAATCCCGAATGCAGCCGGTGCATACGGCTGGTCCTGGGGCGTGCGTGCCTGCGACAAGAGATCATCGAACCCGTCGCCATTGAAATCGCCGGCGACTAGCACCGCAGCATCGGCGGACCACGCGAGCCCGGCCCACCTGCCGGCCCAGGTCTGCCGCGGCGTGCCGCTGGCGGGGAATCCATCGAGCGCGGTCGTTATAACGAGGGCGTTGCTGCCCCCGGCATTCTTCGCCTGAAAAAACAGGTCGTGATAGTTGTCGTTGTCGAAGTATCCCGGAACGAGGTGATGTTCGCTGGCCGACCAGCCGAGCCCCATGTGCGAGTCCGGCACCCATTGCTGAACACGGTCGAAGACGACTCGGTCGTGATCGACGAACATCAACGGGGAGCTGGCGGGCGTTGCGCTCTGCAGCAGCAAATCCTGCGGATAGACACAACTCGAGCTCATATGCCCGGTGGTGCACTTACCCGTGCTGAAGCTGCCGACTATGGGTAGAAAACGCCCCCCGGACCAGTCGATGCCCAGATGGTCACTTCGCCAGCTCTGGTGCAGGCGCGCGGGCAAACCGCTTGCGTCGCTCAACACGATGCCGCTGCTTCGCCAGCTGTCGCGCGCAATCAGCAGCAGGTCGGCGCGGCGATCACCGTCGAAGTCGCCTGCGGCCAGTCGATGAGTTGTCGCGCTGTAGTCGGCGGATGCGTGGGCGCCGGTAGCCGCAATCAACAACAGGGCGCACAGCCAGCGCCCGAACCTTTTCTCATCCATGAGAAATCTCCGCTGCCGGTCCGGCCGGGGTGGGCGCGGACTTCAGCGGGTCAGGCTAGACAGGCGGAAGCGCTTCGCTAAGTCGGGTAAATGGTACCAGCGACACGATTTGGCTCACGAGCCCAAATGGCGGAATACGGCTCGGAAAGTAGCGACGGCCAAGGCCAATCTTCGGCGCGCCCGTCTCTAGGGCCTCGACGCCGCCGGCCAAATCGAATGATGATCGTCGATGTGAAAATCGTGCGCGTGCGTTACGGCCGCATGCGTGTGCTCGTGGCTGTGTGACTCGTCGTCGTGACCGTGCGCATGGTGCTCGTCGTCGTGGCTGTGCTCGTGGCTGTGGGTTACCGGCTCATGCCGGTGGACCAGAATCTGCGCATCCGATTTCGGCCACAGCCACATGGCGGCGAACGCGAACACCACAATGCCGGCGGCCAGGATCAACGCGGTGCTTTCCACGCCGATGCGTGTGCCCAGCTGCCCGGCAATCGGGTAGAAGGCCAGCCAGCACAGGTGCGACAGCGCGAACTGGGCCGAAAAGAACGCCGGCCGGTCAGCCGCCGAAGAAGACCGGTTGACCACCCGGCCCGACGGCGTCTGCACCAGCGACCAGCCCACGCCGATCAATAACCAGATTGGCAGCATGGCGTAGAAGCCTGGGCCGGTGCCGATCAGGGCCACGCCAACAGCCATTACGAACGCGCCCAGCAACATCACCGGGCGGTCGGGTACTTTGTCCAGCACCCTGGGCAGGGTCAGGGCCGCGATCATCGAGCCGGCGCCGGAAGCCGCCAGCGCCATGGCCACGTCGGCCGATGCCAGGCCCAGGTATTCCTTTACGTAAATCACGGTGTTCACGATGACCATCGCGCTGGCGCTGGCCACAGCCAGGTACAGCGCAAACAGCCCGCGCAGCCGCGGCGTACGGAAATACGCCCTGGTGCCGAAGCTGATCTCGGTCCAGATATTGCCCAGGCGCGCGACCTTGCGGCTCGGCGGCAACACGGTAATCACGATTAGCGCGGCAGAGACCAGGAAGGCCACGGAATTGGTCACGAACAGACCGGTGTAGGTGGTGAACAGCAGCGCTATGGCGGCGATAGTCGGGCTCAACAGGTTCTCCAGGTCGTAGGCCAGACGCGACATCGACAGCGCGCGCGTGTAGGCGCGCTCTTCGGGCAGGATGTCCGGGATGGTGGCCGCGAACACCGGCTTGAAACCGGCCGAGAACAGGTTGAGCAGGAAAATCAGCAGGTAGATCTGCCAGACTTCGGTCACGAACGGCATTGCCAGCACGATCCCGGCACGCACGATGTCCATCAGAATCAGGAACGGCTTGCGCGCGAAGCGATGCGCCAGCCCGCCGACTACCGGCGCGAACACCACGTAGGCAATCATCTTGAAGGCCAGCGCAGTGCCCAGCACCGCGGCGGCGTTGCCGCCGACCAGGTCGTAGGCCAGCAACGTCAGCGCGACGGTCGAAAGCCCGGTACCGACCAGTGCTATGACCTGCGCCGAGAACAGCTTGCGGAACTCGGTATTGGCCAGCGGATTTACCCTGGCGGCGGGCTCGGTATGTGCGTCGACGGTCATGGCGATGATGCTGCGCTTGGCCTGATTCTGCGCCGGATACGCCAGCCGCGCCACCACCTCAGTCGCGGTCGCCGCAAACCGAACGGCCGTCGCGCGGCGGCTATTTCGGGAGGTCCGGCACTCGCTCGACGATGAAATCCCGGATTACGTCGACACTGGTATACAGGGCCATGCCCCCGCCCTTGGCACACAGGTTGCCGTCGGTCGTGCTCGCGATGCCCACCAGTACCGGGTAGCCATCCAGCCCCTCGACCAGCATCGGTCCGCCGCTGTCGCCACCGCAGGGCCCGGCCCCGTCCGTGTAGACGATATCCGTGCCCAGAAATGCCAGTTCTTTCAGATTGATTCG
>CBFCXA010000081.1:0-9248 GCA_965601985.1 uncultured Chromatiales bacterium
CCAACATGGACCCGAAGCATCGTGACCGCGTCGCGTTTCTGCGCGTGTGCTCGGGTCGTTACCAGCCGGGCATGAAGGCACATCACCTGCGCCTGGGCCGAGAAGTTCGGATCGGCAATGCGATCACCTTCATGGCGAACGAACGCGTGAAAAGCGAAGACGCTGTCGGCGGCGACATCCTCGGTATTCACAATCACGGCCAGCTGCAGATCGGCGACACGCTGACCGAAGGCGAGTCTCTTAGTTTTCGCGGTATTCCCTATTTTGCGCCGGAACTGTTCGTAGCCGCGCGTCCGCGCGACCCCTTCAAGGCCAAACAGCTGCAGAAGGGCCTGCAGGAGCTGGGCGAGGAGGGCGCGATCCAGGTCATCACCACGGACACGGGTCGGCTGCTGTTGGGCGCAGTCGGCCGACTGCAGTTCGAGATCGTCGCGCACCGGCTGAAAGGCGAATACAAGGTCGATGCGGAATATGACGCGGTCGAGATCTTTACCGCGCGCTGGCTCGGATTCCCCGACGAGGCCACGCGGCGCAAGTTCGCGCAGCAGGAGTCGGCGTCGCTGGGCACCGACGTCGACGGTAACCCGGTGTTTCTGGCGCGAAACCGTCCGCACCTGGAGCTGACGGTCGAACGCTGGCCCGATGTCGGTTTTTACGCGACGCGCGAACACGGCGAAATACTGGAACACGGCGCCTGATCCGCTGCGGACGGTTCGCGAACGCGCAACGTTTACCGGCGTACCGCGAAAATGGCTACACTGGAGGCGGTTTCAGACTACCCGGGACTGCTCCGGCGTTGATGGCGGCAGGTGATTCATCCCCCGATCCCGGCAACATTGTCGGCCTGATTGCTGCGTCGGCAGCCCGGCAGCCTGATGCGTCGGCGATACTCGCACCGCACCAACCGCCCCTGTCTTACTTCGAACTGTCGCGCGCCTTGCGCGAAGGCACCGAAGAACTGCGGCGTTTCGGTATCGGCAGGACCGATCGGGTAGCGCTGGTGCTGCCTGCGGGCCCGGCCATGGCGGTCGCGAGCCTGACGGTCTGCTCGGCGGCCATCTGCGCACCACTGAACCCGGATTACAGGGCCGCAGAATTTCGCTTCCACCTGGCCGATCTCGCGGTCAGCGCGCTCATCGTGCCCGAGGGGGTGCCGACTCCGGCCAGGGACGTCGCGGCCGAGCTGGGTCTGCTGGTGATCGAACTGAGTGTGCCGGAGGCAGGGCCGGCAGGTCTCTTCTTGCTATCGGGGCCATCGGTGGGCGAGACGAGCGACCATGCGCTGGAGCCTCAGCCGGACGATATCGCGCTGATCCTGCATACCTCCGGCACCACCGCCAGGCCGAAGATGGTGCCGCTCAGCCATCGGAACTTCTGCGCAACGGCTGAAAATCTCCGTTGCGCCCTGGACCTGACGAGCGACGACATCTGCCTGAACCTGATGCCGCAATTTCATATCGGCGGTGTTGCCGACCTGCTGCTGCCGCCGCTGGCCAGCGGCGGCAGCGTCGTGTGTATGGGCAATTTTTCCGCGCCGCAGCTGCCGCCGGTGCTCGATCAGTTTCGGCCGACCTGGACACAGGTCGTGCCGACCATGCTCGATGCCATCCTCGATACCTTTTCCGCTGACCCTGATCGCTTCAACCATTCGGGCAGCCTGAAGTACATCCGGGTCGTCGCAGCAGCGCTGCCGGTCGAGCTGGCCCGGCGTTTCGAAGCGACGTTCGGCGGTCTGCCGGTCATCGAGGTCTACGGCATGACGGAGACCACGACGCTGATCGCCACCAATCCGCTTCCGCCCGGCAGGCGCAAACCCGGTTCTGTCGGTATGCCGGCCGGGCCCGGCGTCCGCGTAATCCACGACGACGGCCGCGACTGCGCGACCGGCGAGCAGGGCGAAATCGTCGTCCGCGGCGACAGCGTCATGCCCGGCTATCTGCACCGCGGCCCCGAGCGTGGCAGCGAATTCATCGATGGCTGGTTTCGGACCGGCGATGTGGGCCGCTTCGACGACGACGGTTACCTGCACATAAGCGGCCGCATCAAGGAGATCATCAATCGCAGTGGCGAAAAGATTTCGCCGGCGGAAATCGACACCGTGCTGCTGGCGCATCCGGATATTGTCGACGCTGCGGCGTTCGGCCTGCCGCACCCGGTATTCGGGGAGGATATTGCGGCGGCCGTGGTCATGCGCGAAGGCGCGGCGGCCGATACCGAGGCGATCCGCAAGTACCTGCGTGAGCATCTGGCGTTCTTCAAGACGCCCGGGACACTCTTCACTCGCAGAGATATTCCGCGTACGCAGAACGGCAAGATTCGCCGGCAGGCACTCAGTGACGAGTACTCTGCGTCGGACCCGGAAAAGCAGGCGGCGACGGCCGGCACAGAGCAGGGACGGGGGTCGGCGCTGGCGAACCGGTTGCTGGACCTGTGGCAGGAAGTCCTGGAGGTTGATCGGATCGGAGTCGAGGACGATTTCTTCGACCTTGGCGGCGACTCGCTGAAAGCGCTGACCTTTATCTCCCGCTTGTCGGAGGCCGGTGGCGAGACGGTTTTTGCCACGGCAATTTACGATGCGCCAAACGTTGCGGCCCTGGAGCAGTTCCTGGTCACGGCCCATCCGCGGCTGTGCGAGCGCCTGCTGGGCAGCCGACCGGAAAAGGCGAACGCCGACGACGACCGGCTGGAATTGCCGGAACGAATCCACGCGGCTTTCCAGGCGCAAACGGCGACCTGGGAGGGCGACCGGCATCGGCCCGACAGCCTGATCGTGCGACTGCGACCGGGAACCGGTACTACACCGCTGATCTGGTGTGGCGGAACGATTCACGGTATGCGCGAACTCGCCGCAGCGCTGGGCGGAGAATCCGACTTCTATGCCATGCGCGCGGCACACAACATCCTCGATGCCAGCCCGGAAAACATTGCGCGCCTGGCCGATCTGTACTTCGAGGAGATCACCGAATTGTTCCCCGAGGGGCCGGTCATGCTGGGCGGCTTCTGCCAGGGCGGGAAGATCAACTTTTTCATCGCCAGGCGTTTGCGAGAACAGGGTCGTGACGTGCCGATGCTGTTCCTGCACGAGAAAATCATGCCCGAGCCCTACGATGGCCCGGTTACGCTGCTGCTGGCCAGCGAGAGCCACGACAATCCCTACAATTATTTCTCCACGCTCGACCTTTCGCGGCTGTATACAGGTGACTGCAGCATTCAGGTGTTCGACGGTTCACATCATGGCTGGTTCGAGGCGCCGGCTGTGAGCGCGCTCGCGCAGGGAATCCGCGACCGTATACCGCCACCATCCCCAGGTGCCGCCGATCGACGCGATCCCTCGCCGCTGGTCAGCGAGCCTGCGGTCGGCGTGAAAGCGCAGCGCAGACTGTATTTCTCGCCCGGCCAGCGGCTGGAGGTAGATCTGCGCGTCGCTGTCGCGAGTCCGCCACCGTCGATCGATACCGGTGCAGAGCCGCGCTTCGAGCTGGGTGCCTTCATCTATCGCACCGGTGATACGGTGCTCGGCTATCAGCGCCTCGCCGTGCTCGACGCAAGCGAGCTTCTGGACCCGTTGCGACACCACAGGGCGGTGCTGGAAACGCCCCGGCAGCCCGGTCGCTACCGCGTCGAGTATCGGCTGCTGGATCTTCACCAGCATGCCCTGTTGCCGCAGGAGTCCGGCGTCGATGCGCATTACCTGTATTCCCGGCGCAGGCAGTACCTGGGGGCCAGGGTGACCGACCTGGCGCGGCGCTTCCGGGTTTCCGGTTCCGCAGGCTGATGTTTTGAAGTCACTGTTTCGCGAACACCTGGAGCAACGGGTCAACGCACTGGGCGGCCTGTACAACGCCCACCTACACCTCGATCGCGCCGGCACGCTGGCTGCCCGTTACTGGTCGGGGCCGGAGGATGAACTGGTCGATGTGGCCAGTCTGTCGCTGTCCACCAAGCACGGGATGATCCCGCGTCTGCACGACGGGCCGGCTTACGATCCGGCCGACCTCGCAGTGCGGGTCAATCGATACCTCGACTGGATGGTCTCGGTGAACACCCGCTGTGCGGAAACGGTAGTCGACTGCACCGTCGATCGTGTGGGCCTGAGCGCTATACAGACGCTGCATCGGATCAAGCAGTCACGCGCCGGCGAAATCGATCTGCGGCTGGGTGCCTATTCGCCGCTGGGATTCTGTGACGCCGAACCGGAACGCTGGGCGCTGCTGGAGTCGGCGCTGGAATTCGCCGATTTCATCGGCGCACTGCCGGAAGTCGACGATCGCCGGCGGAATCCCGACCACATTGGCTTCGAGGCGCATCTCGAGCGCGTGCTTAATCTCGCCTCCAGCTGCGGCAAAGAGGTGCACGTGCACCTCGATCAGCTCAACCACCCGGGCGAGAACGGCACCGAGACCCTGGTAGGGGTTCTGCGCAATCTCGAGTGGCAGACCGCCTCGCGCGATCAACCGACGGTCTGGGCTATCCATGTCATCTCCCCCAGCACCTACGACGAAGCCCGGTTTCAATCACTGGTGGAGAGCCTGGTCGAACACCAGATCGGCGTTATCTGCTGCCCGTCCGCGGCGCTGGGCATGCGCCAGCTGCGCGAGGTCGCGACGCCGACCTGGAACTCGATCGCGCGGGTGCTGGACTTCCTCGCCGCGGGCATTCCGGTGCGGCTGGGTAATGACAACATGGACGACATCTGTTCGCCCAGCACGGGTGCCGACCTTTACGAGGAAGTCATTCTCCTGAGCGCAGCGCTGCGCTTCTACCGCGTGGACGTGCTGGCCCGGCTGGCCGCCGGCCAGCCACTGAGCGATGCGGAAACAGAAGCGGTCAGGCAGCACCTTGCGTCGGATGCGCAGGAGAGTGCTGCCGTTCTGCGCGAACTGGACGGGCAGGCGGGCTGACTCGGATGACCCGGGCGGTTTTCGATCCGATGTCGCCCGACTTCGTGCGCGATCCCTACCCGATCTATGCGCAGCTGCGCGCCAATGATCCGGTGCATCTCAGCCCGATGGGATTCTGGGTGCTGACGGCGCACGCGGACGTGGTTGCCGCCATCAACGACGACCGGCTCAGTAACCGGCCGTCGCGTTTTGCCGTGACGCATGCACGCAATCGCGACAAGTACGCAGCCGCTGATGTGGCCGGCAACATCATCCCGTTTCTCGATCCGCCTGAGCACACTCGGGCACGCAAGCTGATCAGCAAGGCCTTCTACGCTCATCTGCGCGAGCACCCGCCCGACGTCGCCGGCCGCTGTGACCGGCTGCTCGCGCCGCTGCTGAAGCAGCCGCAGTTCGATGCGATCGCCGATCTCGGCAGGCCGCTGGCCGCGGGTGTCGTCGCCGAGTTCCTCGGCCTTCCGGAGCAGGATCTCGAGCGGCTGCAGGCCTGGAGCCACTGGTACTTCTACCTGTTCTCGCCCATTCCGTCACAGGAAGTGCTGGACGGGCTGAACCGCGGGCTGACCGAGTTCCGCGAGTACCTGGCCGGCGTGCTGGAACAGAGACGTCAGCAGCCGGCCGATGACCTCATCAGTCGCCTGATGCAGGCCGACGATGATGGTGCGCAGCTGTCCGACGCCGAGGTCATCGATACCTGCATGTTGCTGTTCGCCGACGGGGTCGAGAACGTCGACAGCGGTTTCGGCAATTGTGTGCTGGCGTTTATGGAGCATCCGGACAGCTGGGAGATGCTGCGGGCCAGACCCGAACTCGGCGCGGCCCTGGTCAGCGAGTCGCTGCGCCTGAATCCCCCGGGCCAGTTCATTTCCAAGATCGCACGGGAAGACTTCGAGTTGCAGGGCAGAAAGCTGCGCAAGGACCAGGCCGTGATCCTGGTGCTGGCAGCGGCAAATCGCGACCCGCAAGTCTTCGAAGATCCGGATGACTTCCTGCCCGAGCGAAGCAAGAACCGGCACTTGAGCTTCGGGCGCGGACGCCATGCCTGCATCGGTGCCCCGCTGGTGGAACTCGAACTGGTTCAGGCCAGTCAGGCGCTGGCGAACTGTGGGCGGCGCCTGCGTCTGGCGGTCGATGAACCGCAATGGCAGGCGCGACTCGGCCATCGCTGGCTGACGGCGTTACCGGTCGCCTGGAACTGAACCTGCCGTTGCTTCGTCACTCACGGTATCCGTACCGGTCGAGCAGCGCGCCGAACTCGCGCTCGAAAGCTGTCTCGACTTCCGGCGTGAAATGCTCGCGCCACTGACCGAATTTCGCGTTGCGTATATGCGCGCCAAGGTGCTTGCCTCCGGCCCGGTAACGCCGTGCGTAGCGCTTCGCATGTAGCTGGATTCGCCAGGGCAGGCCGAAGAATCTTGCGATATCCGCGAACACCTCTGTCTCGTTGCCCATGATGTCCTCGTAGCGGTAGACGCGGACCCTGGGGTCGTCCGGCCACTCGAGCATGCTCTGGTAGTGCAGGCTGCGGAACTGCATTTCGGCCAGCAGGCCTTCGGCAAGCGGCACCCGCTTCATGAAGTCCATGAAACTCTCGCCCGGCTTCAGCCCCGCCGGCACGCGCCCCCTGACGATAGTCAGGTCACGGTCGCTCGGATCCGGCAGGTGGCACCAGCGTTCCTTGCCGCGCTGGTGGTAGAAGTAGCCCGAGATCAGCAGGTCGCGAGGATCGCGAATGAAGCGGACCACCCGGATGTCGTCGTAGCGGTCCAGGTCGATCGTGTGGCCGCTGACCGACGCGATCGTGTAGTTGCCGACCAGCTGGCTGAAATGATCGACGCGGTGATAAAAATGCCGAAACGATCCGCCCTGGCGCCGCATTTTCTTGCACAGCTTCAGGTACATCGTGCGCGACAACATGGTCAGGCACTTGTGATAGCCGGCGTGTACGCGAACCGTGCCGGGGGTGCGGTCAGCTGGTCGGGTATCGCTGATTACGAGCTGCGGGCGCGGCTCCTGACGGTCGATGCGATAGTCGACGCCCTCGATGCTCAGCTCGTCGATGCCGGAAAAGTCGTCACTCAGGCTGACTGGCTGGTTGTTGCCGGCATTTTTCAGCTTCCCGACAAGTTGCTGCCGGTCCGGTTCGCTGAAACCGATGCCCGAATGCTCGAGCAGCTCACAGACTTGCCACTCTCCGGGTGGCTTGCGGATATCGCAGTCGTCCGGCATGTCAGATCGATATCCGTTTTGTATCGGTGTCGTTCACCAGCGCGCAGCGCAGGTTTCATCTGGTGCCGGGAGTCGGACTCGAACCGACACGGGTTTTACCCCACCGGATTTTGAGTCCGGCGCGTCTACCAATTTCGCCATCCCGGCCCTGCAGCGGCGCTACTCTAGCAAAAAGACTCCGGGCGGCGGCTTGGCCCCGCCGACAGCGGCACCGGCAGATGCCTGGCATCGGGGTCGTGTCAACAAAAACCCGAATCGTCTGCAACCTTTCCGGCCAGGCAGGCATCTAAGCTGTCGATGTCCGGATTCGCAGGCAAAACCGTAAGTACCGCGTTGCTGAACCGCGCCCGTCGCGGTGATCCGGCGGCGCAGGAATCGATTTATCGCCTGTTCTCGACCCCGGTATTCAGCCTGGCTGCGCGCATGACGGGGTCCCGCAGCGCGGCCGAAGACATTCTTCAGGACAGCTTCATCGACGTGTTGCGGGGGCTGCAGGGTTTCCGCGGCGACGCAGCATTTTCGACCTGGGTTCGCCGGATCGCAGTCTCCCGCAGCCTGATGTACCTGCGCACCGCCTGGCAGCGTCGCGCTACGCTGTTCCGGGACCTGGTCAACGACGATAACGCCGACTGGGAGCTCGCGGATGCGCAAACCCGCGATCCAGGCACCGGCATGGACCTGGAGAGCGCGCTGGCGCGGCTGGGGGATGTAAGCCGCGTGGTTGTGATGCTTCACGATGTCGAAGGCTATACCCACGCCGAGATTGGCGAACTGATGGGCATGAGCGAGAGCTTTTCCAAGTCGCAGTTGTCGCGGGCCCACCGGCGGCTGCGCAGCATGCTGGCCGAGCACAGCTCAGGACCGGGGGAGCAGGATGCCGGAACCGCTTGAGCAGCGCCTGCGCGGACTGAAACCGCTGGCCCCGCCGGCGGAGAGCTGGATGCGTATTCAGCGCCGTTATCGCCGCGAGAAACGAGCCGGCCAATTACGCCGCTGGCTGCCGCTGGCCGCGGCGGCCGGGCTGGCGCTTGTGGTGTTGCGCACGCCGCAGCCGGACCAGGCACCGGCGTCCGCCGAGCCAGTTGTCGCTGCACCGGTCGAAGTGCATCGGCTGCAGCGACGCTCTGCCGAACTCGAGGCTGCGCTGGCCGCGTTGCCCCGTCGCCCGGCGACGCGCTCCGCTGCCGCTGGTGCGGCGATCGGCCTATATCAAGACCAGATTGCGCTGATCGACGCGCGACTGAACAGGGCAGGCGTCTCGCGCCACGCAGAGCCGCTGTGGCGCGAACGCGTCGAGCTGATGGATGGGCTGGTGCGCGCCCGCTACATAGAAGCGGGCGCACAGTCTTACTAAGATATTGGAAATGAATCGCAAGCTTCTGAAAGTACTGTTTTTAGCGCCGCTGCTTTTGGCCGGCCTCGCCCAGGCCGACCAGCATGCCGCCCGTCCATCCGCCGTCCTCGGCATCAATATTGCCGCCGGTCCCGGCGAGTCGGGACCGGTGGATGGCGTCACGGTTTTCGGCGTGTCCCCGGGCGGACCGGCCGATGAAGCCGGGTTGCGGGCCGGCGACCTGCTCACCGCCATCGGTGAGCAGTCGCTGGCCGACGATGACAGCGCCGGGGCCCGGGAACGCCTGCTTGAATTCATGATCGGGGTATCCCCGGGTGAAGACGTCCGGCTGGAGTTTCTGCGTGACGGTGTCACGCAAACCGCGACCATCGTCGCTGGCAGCGTGGAACGCGCGATGTTTCCGCCGGGATTTCCGTTCTCCGAGAGCCTCGGACAACTCGGTGAAGACATCGATGCTCGCGTGGTGCAGCCGCTGGTTCGCTACTGGCGCTATGGGGGCTGGCTGGACGGACTGGAACTGGTGTCGCTGACGCCGGACCTCGGCAGTTACTTCGGCGTCGCTGAAGGCATCCTGGTGATCCGCGCGCCGGCGACGCCGGACCTCGGCCTGCTGGACGGCGACGTGATCCTGAAGATCGGTGCGCGTGTACCCCGCGACCCGGGCCACGCGTTGCGGATACTGCGTTCCTACGAGCCCGGCGAGCCGCTGGAGGTAACCATTCGCCGCCAGCAGCGTGAGCGTGTGGTCGAACTCGAGCGGCCTG
>CBFCXA010000082.1:0-9237 GCA_965601985.1 uncultured Chromatiales bacterium
GCCGAACAGGCCACGGACGATATGTCCGACGCCGCCGGTGAGATGGCGGATACGGCTGGCGACATGGCCGATGACGCGATGAAAGACGCCGAGGAGGCTATGGACGAAGCCGGAAATGCCGCGGACGACATGGTGGACGACGCGGAGAAAGCCGCGGACGACATGATGAGCGACGCGGAGACGAAAGCCGGCGACATGATGAACTGACGTTACCCGCGGGCAAAAAAATGGCCCGCTGCGCGGGCCAAGAATGCCGGGTGATTATTGTTCTGCGTTGCGGTCCGTGGGGGGAGGACCTGCAATTCAGGCTACAGGCCATAAGGCTCACTGCATGACCCAGTCAGCGTCGCCTCGCCGGGGGCGACCAGTGGTAATCTGCGTCCGACCACCGGTCGAAAGACGCTGGAGGTTTGCCTGATCCCGTTGCCATACAGGTACTATTGTCATACTCTTATAACCTTTAAGCTCGTCGGCCGCCCCGCACAACGCAGGAGAGATTGCCCATGGCCAATCCCGACCCCCTGAAAGACCTGCCCGAACTCGACATTCGCCCGCTCACCGGAGCGCTGGGCTGCGAGATATTCGGCGTCGACCTGGCCGACCTGGACGAACCGACCTACGCCGCGATTCACCAGGCCTTCCTCGATTACTCGGTGGTGGTGTTCCGCGACCAGGAACTCGACGAAGAAAGCTTCGCCGCCTTCGGCAAGCGCTTCGGCAAACTCGAGGACGAGCCGTTTCTGCCCAATCGCACCGAGACGCCGGGCATCTACTACTTCCGCGGCGCTGGCGGCCAGAAAAAGCTGTCGACCCAGAACCTCGGCTGGCACATGGACCACAGCTACCAGAAGAACCCGAGCCTGGGCGCGATGCTGTACGCGGTAAACGTACCCAAGGCCGGTGGCGACACGCTGTTCGCGAGCCACTACCTGTCGTACGAGTACCTGTCCGAGCCGATGAAGGAATTCCTGGCCGACAAGATCGGCATCCACGACGTCCTGCACTACGGTATGGAGTCAGGCCACTACGCGACCTCGAAGGTCGAGGACCTCGAGCGCCTGGCCACGATGCGCAAGAAGTTTCCGCAGGTCGAGCACCCGCTGATCTGCGCTCACCCGGAAACGGGCAAGAAAATGCTGTTCATCAACAAGGCCTGGACCACCGCAATCAAGGGCCTGCATCCGAAAGAAAGCAAGGCGATCCTGGAGATGCTCAAGGAGCATTCGCTGCAGGATCGCTTCCAGTGCCGCGTGCGCTGGTATAACAAGAGCCTGCTGCTATGGGACAATCGCTGCGTGCAGCACAGCCCCAATGTCGACTACGAGGACCCGCGCTGGATGCTGCGCCTGGCGCTGCACAGCGACTGGGTGCCGGGGACCGAGCAGGCCTAGCCCGGCGCGCTTTTCGTTATCACCCGAGCCGGCCCGGGCTGCGCGTCGGCTATAATTAAAAGTTATGAGCGTTCTGCATTTCTCCCGGGCGCACTGGTCGTGTGCGCCTGCCCTCGTGCTTGCGCTGACCGGCTGCGGTTCAAGCGGCCAGTATGCGATGCCGTTCATGCCGGCGCCGGACATTTATGCTGAAGAAATCGTCGATCCGTTTGCCGACTTCGACCCGATCGAGATCGCGGACGGCAATGCCGGGATGCTCTATGTCACCAACCGCGAACGGATTGAGGATTCAGAGGCCGGCGCGGCCTATAACAGCAGCCGCGGGTACGTGCTGCGGGCGGGCGTAGCGCGGGTAAGTCTCGGCGAGGGCGAATTCACCTGGGAAGAAGCGCGGCGCATATCGCTGCTGAAAAACCGAACAGAAAAATTCCCGATCCAGGTATCGCAAATAACCGAGTTCGGCGTGATGCCGGAAAGCATCAACTCGCTGCAGGACCCGGAGGAATGGGACGCCGACCCTGCGGCTACCGATGAACTGGTCCGGCGGGTCCAGTGGCAGCTTGACCGCTCACGCGTCAAAGACATTACGATCTATGTGCACGGTTACAAGGTCACCTTCGATAACCCCGTGCTGGTTTCCGCCGAACTCTGGCACTACCTCGGCTACGAAGGTTCATTCATTTCCTTCAGCTGGCCTGCCACGCCCAAGACGCTTGCTTACTTCAAGGACAGCGCGAGCGCGAGCTTCTCCGGCGCGGCACTGCGCAAGCTGCTGACAATGCTGGCCGACCGGACGACTGTCGAGCACATCAACATCATTGGCTACAGCGCCGGTACGCGCATGGTGGTCAATGCACTCGACCAGTTGAACCTGCTTGCGCGGTTCGCACCGGATCCGCTCAAGGAGCGCTACCTCAGGATCGGGCACGTCATCCTGGTCGGCGCTGATGCAGACCGCGACAACTTCGCGCGGATTCTGAGCGAGGACCTGCTCGACATCGTCGAGAGCTTCAATATCTACGTCTCGAATCAGGACAAGGCGCTGGGCTTTTCCAACTGGCTGTTCGGGGGTCAGAATCGGCTCGGCCAGGCCTTCGACATGTCGACCGTGAGAAGCAGCGGCAGGGAGTTTGTCGCCAGCAACCCGAAACTGCGCTTTATTAATGTGACTGACGCGGAAGCCAGCAACGCCGCCAGCGGTCATGGTTACTTCCGCCAGAGCCCGTGGGTCAGCGGCGATATCCTGATGACCCTGCGCCACGACCTGTCGCCGGCACGCCGCGGACTGGTGCTGAACGACGAAGGTCCGATGTGGGATTTCCCGCCGGATTACCTGACGCGCATCCGCATGGCGCTGGCGGACCTGAGCCTGCCACCGCTCGCAGCCGCGGCCGAGGGTCGCTGACAGCCGGCGCTGAGGGGCAATGGGTCTGCGCCCTTGCTTTGCACAGGTCCGGACAAATAGAGCCCGATCCGACGCGCGAACACCCCGGCGACGGGCCGGCGGCGACCCTGAAACCGTGTGGCGGCGCGCGGCGAACCGTTCGATACAGTACAACCCGACGATAAGGTAGAAACGAAGAGTCGGGCTGGAATGCCAGCACAGACGGGGACGGTGAATGGAGCCATTTAAGGAAACCGGTGGTCAGCGGGCCATCAACAGCGGCCGCAACATTGCTGCGTCGCGCGAGATCCCGCCCATCGAAGATCAGCGGTTTTCGCTATACAAGACCACGGATGGCTACCAGGCGATCATGTCCTGGTATGACGACGTGCTTGACCTGATCGAATGCGACTTTGAATCGCAGTTCGTCAAAACCCGTTTCGGCCATACCCACATGCTGGTTGCCGGCCCCGCAGACGCCGAGCCCCTGATCCTGATTCCCGGCGTTGCCGGCTGCGCGCCGCTGTGGCGCAAGCAGCTTCCGGCCTTCGCCGAGCATTTTCGCGTCTACGCACTCGATATCGTCGGCCAGCCCGGACGCAGCGACCCTAACCCGCCGTCGTTCCTGAACGACGATTACACGCAGTGGCTTTGCGACGTGCTTGACGGTCTGCACATTGAAAGAGCGCATTTCGCCGGAACCAGCGTGGGTGGCTGGATTGTCCTGCGCATGGGCATCGACTCGCCGGAACGCGTGCGCAAGATCGTCATGCTCAGTCCGACCGGCGTGTCCCGCGCGCGCCTGCCGGTAAAAATCTGGCTCACCAAAGTGCTCAACAAGAAGAAAGGTGCGAACGAACTCGAGGAAGACCTGACCGCCAAGTCGGTTTCCTCAAAGAGTCCGGGCGGATCTTTCGGCACATTCGATCGCCAGCTCGCCAGGCTGATGGCGCTGTGCACCCGACACTACCGCGTAGACCGATCGGTCGGCGTCTACAATGAAAAAACGCAAAAAGTAGACATGCGTAAAGGTCTCAAGGTGCTGCGCAAATTCTTCCTGTCCGAGCCCAAAAGCGTGCTGCGACAGTTTGCCGCGCCAGGCCTGCTGATCTTCGGCGAACACGAAGTGCTCTACGATCCGGTGAAAATCTCGCGTCGCGCGAAGAAGATCATCTCCGGGCTGGAAACGGACATCATCACGGGTGCCGGCCACGCAGCGATCTATGACAAGCCGGACGAAGTAAACCAGGTGGTCGTCGACTACCTGCGCAAGAGCTGAGTTCCGCGCGCGCCCGGATGTCCAGCCGCTGGCCGCAATCCTGCTCCGGAGTCCGGGCCTTGACCATGCTGTTGCTGCTGCTTCCCGGGTCTGCCATGGCTCACGAGGGCAGCAGCCTGCCCTACGGCTCATTCCTCGCCGGCCTGACCCATCCGGTGCTGGGGCTGGACCACTTCCTGGCCATGGTCAGCGTCGGCATCGTCAGCGCACAGATCGGCGGCCGCGCAATCTGGACCGTGCCGGCCACTTTCGTCGCGGTGATGGCCATAGGCGGCGTGCTGGGCTGGATCGATATCGGCCTGAGCGCGACCGAAATGGGCATTGCCCTGTCCGTACTGGGCCTCGGCCTCGCCATTGCCGCGGACAGGCGGCTGCCGATATCCCTGGCCATGAGCGCGGTCGGCTTCTTCGCGATATTTCACGGCTATGCGCACGGGGCGGAGATGCCGAGCGTGGCGCGGGCCTCGACCTACGCCGCGGGCTTTCTCACCGGCACCGCGTTGCTGCACATCACCGGCGTGCTGATCGGCGACATTTCGCAGCACTACGAACGCGGTAAAATCGCGCTGCGGATCGCCGGCGCAGGCATTGCCGCGGCCGGCGCGGCCTTTCTTTTCGGGGCCGGATAGCGGACTAGTAAGAGGAAACTAGCCTCATGAATCGAAAGCTGAAACTGGGACTGTGGGAAGCTGGCTGCGTGATCTGGGTCTGCGTCGCGGGATCCGTACTGCACTTCGCTTTCGAGCTGTCGGATTACTGGACGCCGCTGGCGCTGATGGCCGCGGTCAACGAGAGCGCCTGGGAACACACCAAGATGTATTTCTGGCCTGGCCTTGTCTATGCGCTGGTGCAGTACACCTACACCCGGGACATCGCGAACAATTACTGGTTCGGCAAGGCCGTCGCGCTGGCGATAACGCCGGTCACGATATTCGTCACCTACTACAGCTACATGGGCTACATCGCGGCCACCGGCGGCAAGGCCTCGCTGCCGACCATGCTGATGATCATGGTGTTCGGCATTTCCTTCGGCCAGTACCTCAGCTACCGGATCCTTAGCGCGCCGCCGCTCAGCGACTCGATTCGGCGCTATGCGCTGCCGATGTACGCCAGCCTGATTGTCATGTTCTCGACCTTCACCTTCCTGCCGCCAAAGGTGTTCCTGTTCGAAAACTTCTTCTGCTACCAGTACACCGGCGAGTACGGAATACTGACCGACTACGAGCCCTACCGGGTGTTCGTGAAGGAAGGCGAACAGGGCGCGGGCGGCGTCAACTACTGCGCGAATGTCGCCGCAGTAGAATCTCAGGCCGCGACTCCCTGACTTTCGCGTGTAGCCCGGTCAGCTGGCAGCAGCCAGTGGCGCCGCGGCCAGTCCCTGGCGCAGCATCAGGCCACTGACCAGAGTGCCGATACCGATGCACAGGGTATCGGCCACCGCCGCGCCCATCAGCGGTACCCAGTTCACATCACCCCAGCCGGACAGAAAAGTGTAGGTCCCGAAGAAGGCCGGGAAACACACCAGCAAGGTCGCCACGATGGCGCGACTGGCCCAGCCCTCAGGCCTGGGCAGCACGATCAACAGCGATACCGATACCAGCAGCGCGGGCAGAAAGCCCAGGGCCATCTTGGCAATGTTCAGCCCCGATGCGCCATCGTCCCCGGTACGCATGAAGCCGTCGAACAGTGGCATCGCCCAGGGATTGAGCAGAAACGTCGCGATCGCCCAGTTCAGGTTGCTGGCGATGAAAAAGCCGACAAAGGTGGCCAGGCCGATCCGGCCGCCGGACAGGCGTGCGGACATCGGTGGCGGTCAGACCAGGCCGGCGGCGCAGATATCAGCCGACACATCCCACAATTCTGCGGCCAGCTCCGCGTCGTTCATGCGCGGGTCGGGCAGCACCGGGTTGCAGTCGGCAAAATAGTAACCACTCATGCCGGCGATACGCGGGTTCGCGGCGACGTAGGTCTGTGTTGCCGCGCCCTCCTCGACGTTCTTCATGAACAGCCAGCCGAAGGCTTTGGCAAAGGCCAGCTGCCACTTCGGGAAATGCCGGCCGAGATTGGTATTGATGATGCCCGGATGCACCGCGTTTGCGGTCGCATTGCTGTCGGCCATACGCCGCGCGAGTTCAAAGGCAAACAAGCCATTGGCGAGCTTTGACTGGCCGTACATCTTCATCGGCTCGTAGTCGCGCTCGCCGCTGAGATTATCGAACTCGATGCCGCCCTCCGGCGCCCACATGTGACCGGAACTGCTGAGCACGACGATGCGTCCGGCCGGCGCGGCCATGACCCGCTCCATCAGGTTCACACCCAGCGCGTAATGGCCGAGATGGTTGACGAAAAACTGCCGCTCGATACCGTTGACCTGTTCGAGTTCCGGCAGCGCCATGATGCCGGCATTGAGCACCAGCACGTCGATCGGCGTGTCCATAGACAGCACCTGCTCCGAGCAGCTGCCGACGGAATCGAGATCCGACAGCTCCAGCACCGCGGGCGTGGTCTTGCCGTCGATGCTCGCGCAGGCGTTCTCGGCCTTCTCGACCGTGCGCCCGGTACCGATTACGTGCGCACCACGCGCCGCCATCACCCGCATGGTCTCGTAGCCGAGACCGGAATTCGCGCCGGTGATCATCACGGTCATGCCGCTGAGATCCAGTCCGGCTGTAACCTCCTCGGCAGTGGACTTGGCGCCGAACGGCCCGAGTTCGACGCCCGGGGGTGCCTGGAAGTCTTCGGAGCCCGGCTCCGCACAACCCGGCAGGGTCGCGGCGGCCGCCACGGACGAGGCACCGAGCAGGAAATGACGACGGTCTACGGATACGGGCATGATGATTCCCCCGGAAATTCAGGCGGCCAGTGTAGCCGTTCGACTGCGCAGCTGCAGGCGGATTCCCCGGCGGCAGCGGCCTGTTCGACAGGCGGCGGCCACGCCGCACCCGAAGCAGCACAATACTTAGAATAGCGCCATGAGTTTGCTGCGCTTCGACAATGTCTCCCTGGACTTCGGCGACCGTGTGATCCTGCGCGAGGCGAGCCTCGCCATAGAACCGGACGAGCGCGTCTGCCTCGTCGGCCGGAACGGCACCGGCAAGACCACGCTGCTGCGGCTGATCACCGGCGCGCAGCAGCCCGATCACGGGGAAATCGAGTTCCGCGACGCATTGCGCGTGAGCCAGTTGCAGCAGGCGCTGCCGGCCGAGCTCGATGAGACGGTCCGCGAGTACGTGACCACCGGGCTGGCCGAACTGCAGGCCATGGTCAGCGAGTTCCAGCGGCTCGCCGATACCAGTCCTAAGGGTGCCGAGCTGAGGGAACTGGAGCAGCTGCAACTGCGCATTGACGGGCTGGACGGCTGGCGCATCGACCAGCGGGTCGACACCATCTGCAGCGAACTCGAGCTGCCGCAGCACAAACGCCTGGGCGAGCTGTCCGGCGGCTGGCGCCGACGCGTGGGCCTGGCGCGGGCACTGGTCAGCGACCCGGAGCTGCTGCTGCTGGACGAACCGACCAACCACCTGGACCTCGCCGCGATCGACTGGCTGGAGGGCCGGGTGCGTGCCTTCACCGGCAGCGTGGTGTTCGTGACTCACGACCGGGTCTTCCTGCAGCGGCTGGCGACGCGGATCCTGGAACTGGACCGCGGTCAGCTGGTGAGCTGGCCGGGCAGCTATCGCGACTACCTGCGCCGCAAATCCGAAGCACTGGACGCCGAGCAGCGCGCCAACCGCGAGTTCGACAAGAAGCTGGCCGGCGAAGAAGCCTGGATCCGCCAGGGCGTCAAGGCGCGGCGCACGCGCAACGAGGGTCGGGTACGCGCACTCGAGGCGATGCGCGAAGAACGTGAAGCGCGCATCGACCGACCGCGCGATGCGCGCATCAATATCGACGAGGCCGTCCCGTCCGGGCGCAAGGTCATTCGCGCCCGCAATGTCAGCTACGGCTATGGCGACACGCCACTGATTCGCGACCTGGACCTGCAGATCGTGCGTGGCGACCGCATTGGCCTGGTCGGCAACAACGGCGTCGGCAAGAGCACGCTGCTGAAACTGCTGCTCGGCGAGCTCAAGCCACAGACCGGCACGGTGAAACTGGGTACGCAGATCGAACTGGGTTACTACGATCCGCTGCACGGAGAGCTCGACCCGGAGAAGAGCGTGGCCGATAACGTAGGTGAGGGCCGTGACTACGTGCAGCTGAACGGCAAGGACGTGCACGTAATCGGCTACCTGCGCGGATTCTTGTTCGAACCCAAGCGCGCGATGACACCGGTGAAGATCCTGTCCGGCGGCGAGCGCAACCGGGTGCTGCTGGCGCGCATGTTCACGCGGCCGAGTAACCTGCTGGTGCTGGACGAGCCGACCAACGATCTGGACATCGAAACGCTGGCCGCGCTGGAAACCCGGCTGCGCGAATACCGCGGCACGCTGATCGTCGCCAGCCACGATCGCGAGTTCCTCGACAACGTGGTGACCAGCATCCTGGCTTTCGAAGCAGACGGTGTAATTCGCCGCTACGTCGGCGGCTACAGCGACTGGGCGAGGCTCGGACACCGGCTTGAGGAAGCGGACCGCCCGTCGCAGCAGCGGGCGCAGGACGCGTCGGCAGAGGGCGGATCGGACCGGAAACGTCCGACCAAGCTCAGCTACCGGGAGCAGCGCGAACTGGACGGGCTGCCGGCGCGGATCGAGGCGCTGGAGCGGGACGTGGCGGCGCTGCAGGACGAAACCACGCAGGCCGACTTCTATTCAGCCGACTTTGCCCGGGTCCAGGAGACGCTGGCTCGCCTGCAGAGTCTGAACCGCGAACTGGAAGCCGCGGTGGAACGCTGGGCAGAACTGGAAGAGCAGCAGCTCGAGTACCGGCAGCGCTAGCAGTCAGCCGCGCTTCCCGGTCCGTCAATCGGGCTTCAGGCCGGCCAGCTGCGCCCGCCAGTCACCGGGCGGCGATTCGGGATCATTGGCAAGCTCGAAGCTCACGTTCCGCGTACCTGGGTTGTCGAGCGATTCGATCAGCACCAGTGCAAGATCGTCACGGGACAGCGTGCTGCGCAGCAGGGGTTTCCAGTCGTCGCCCTGCTCGATCTTCAGGCCCTGCTTGCCGGCCGGGCGATCCTGCAGGCAGCCTTCCCGGTGTCGATGACCGCCCATACCTGCTCGAGGTCGTCCCAGATGGCGTGT
>CBFCXA010000083.1:0-9188 GCA_965601985.1 uncultured Chromatiales bacterium
ATGCTCGACGGCATCCTGCGCGGCAGCGATGCCGTACTGGATGAAGGTATCGATCTTGCGCTGTTCTTTCGGCGGAATGTAGCGGTCGGCGTCGAAGTCTTTCACCGAACCACCGAAGCGCGTACTGAACTGGCTGCAGTCGAACTCGGTAATCGGCCCGATACCGCTGCGCCCGGCCACGACGTTACTCCACGCCGTCTCCAGTTCGTTGCCGACACAGGAAATAATCCCCATGCCGGTAACGACAACACGCCGCCGGGTCATTTCAGCTGCTCGGGTTTGGCGGATGGCCGGATCGAGCCACCCTGTTTTGCATCAGGACGCTTTCGCGCGCGCATTAATATAGTCGATCGCCTGCTGGACCGTGGTGATCTTCTCGGCGTCCTCGTCCGGGATCTCGGTCTCGAACTCTTCCTCGAGAGCCATGACCAGTTCTACGGTGTCCAGAGAATCGGCGCCGAGGTCGTCGACAAACGAGGCTTCTTTGGTCACCTCGTCTTCTTTAACACCGAGCTGTTCAGCGACGATGCTCTTAACCTGTTCCTCAATACTGCTCATGCTCGATAAATCCTCTCGATGATGCAAAACCAGCGAGCCCGATGTACGCCGGTCCTCGCTGGGGACGCTATTTTAAGGTAAAGGACCGGGGCAATCTACTCGCTGAAACATCCCCGGATCCCGTGAAAAATGCAAACTAAATCATCAACATCCCGCCGTTGACATGAAGCGTTTCGCCGGTGATGTAGGCAGCTGCCGGACTGCACAAAAACAGAACCGCCGCCGCCACGTCGTCTACACCGCCGAGCCGCTGCAGCGGAATCCGGCCCGTGAGCTCCTCGCGCTGCTCCTCGCCAAGCGCATCGGTCATGGCCGTCTGGATGAAACCCGGCGCCACCGTGTTGACGGTAATGCTTCGCGCACCGAGTTCGCGCGCCACGGATTTGCTGAAGCCGACCAGGCCGGCCTTGGCGGCCGCATAGTTGGCCTGACCGGGGTTACCCATGGCGCCGACCACCGAAACGATATTCACGATCCGGCCATGTCGCGCCTTGAGCATGCCGCGCATGAACGCGCGGCAGGTATAAAAAGCCGACGACAAGTTTGTGCGAAGTATGTCCTCCCACTCCTCGTCCTTCATGCGCATCAGCAGGTTGTCCCGTGTGATGCCAGCGTTGTTGACCAGCAACGTAACCGCTCCTTCCTGGCCGGCGATATCTTTCTGAACGGCCGCGATCGAGTCGACATCGGAAACGTCCAGGACCACGCCACGTCCGGCGATGCCGGCCGATGCGAACCGCTGGGAGATTGCGTCGGCACCTTCGGGCGTCGTCGCGCTACCGATCACGGTGGCACCGGCCCGGCCGAGCGCATCGGCAATGGCGGCACCGATGCCGCGCGATGCGCCGGTCACCAGGGCCACTTCCCCCTTGAGGGCAAACCACTCGGCCTGCTCTGTCACAACGCTAGTCCCAACCGATAGCGGCGCCGGGCGGCGCCGGGAAGGCCGCGATTATAGCGGGGCCCGCTGCCGGCGCCAGATGAGGATTTCCCGCAGCCCGGCCAGCAGGCCCCCCGCGGCGCCCCAGACGTGCGCGGCGGTCACGACCGAGCCGCCGATCAGTTCGCCTGTCATCGGCAGTTCGCCGACCAGCTGCTCCCACCCCAGCTTGGCCAGCACGCCGGCCACCAGAGCCCAGCCCAGCCACTCGCCCAGCAGAATCATGCCGATCGCACCGAGCACGAACAGGCCATGCAGCGCGCCGGATAATCCGGCCATCCACTCGATTTCGGGGTCGAACCAGTAGACTCCGAGGCTGGTCGCCACACCGCTGACGAGCAGGCCGGCGAGCCAGCGTGAGGCGCTGCGATCGCCCGCGAAGAGCAGCGCGACGAACGCGAGGCCGGCGAGGTTCAGCCAGAAGTGCCCCCAGCCGAGATGCACAAAATTCGCGGTCAGCACACGCCAGAATTGCCCGTCGCCGATCAGCGCCCGGTCGTAGCGCAGGCCAAGTTGCCCGGACTCCGGCAACAGCTGGCAGAACAGCAGCAGCGCCGACAATACGCCGGCCGGCCAGAGCAGGCGCAATGGGGGCAAAGCTGTGACGAAGACTGGCTTTTGGGTCGGGGGCACTTTGCTACAATTCCGCCGTCACAATCGGCCCGAACGGGGCCACAGGGCTGTCCGGCACGTGCAGCGCTGGCAAGGATTGCCGGGAAGCAGTTTCGCAGAAACACGGGTGGTTTTCATGACACGAACGGATTCCAGGTCCGGCGCACGCCGCCAGGACGGTTTCACGCTGATCGAGATCATGGTCGTGGTGGTCATTCTCGGCATCCTCGCCGCGCTGATCGCGCCCAACGTTATCAGCCGCATCGACGAGGCGCAGGTCACCAAGGTCAAGCAGGACATCCGCGCGATCGAGAGTGCGCTCAAACTCTACCGACTCGACAATTTCCGTTATCCCGATACCGACATCGGCCTCGACGCACTGGTCACACCGCCGTCGGACCCGAATGCCCGCTGGCCCGAGGGCGGTTACCTCGACCGGATGCCCCAGGATCCGTGGAATCGCGCTTACGTCTACCTGTATCCCGGCAACAACGGCGAGTACGACATCTACTCGCTGGGCCGCGACGGCCAGCAGGGTGGCGACGGGCTGGACGCGGACATCGGCAACTGGGATCTCGACTAGCGCGCGAGCCCTGCCATGGCATTCGCCGCCGGCCATATTCACAAGCGATTCCCTGCCCCACCGCGTCTGCGCGGCTTCTCGCTGCTCGAGCTGCTGGTAGTGGTCGTCATCATCGGCATCCTTGCCACCATGATGACCCTGTCTCTGGGCGTGACCGGCGGCGACCGCGAGCTGGAACGCGATGTCGAACGCCTGCGCGCGCTGGTCTTGCTGGCCAGCGAGGATGCGCTGTTGCAGGGTCGTGAACTCGGCATAACCTTTGTTGAAGACGGCTACGAGTTCGCCCTGCTCGACCCGGATGAAAATCGCTGGGTGCGACTGCAGGACGATCCGGTACTGAAAAGCCGGACGTTCGACGAAGACCTCGAACTGATCGTCGAGATCGAGGGTCGCGAGGTTCGGCTGCAGTCGCGGGATGCGTTCAACGAGCAATTCAAGGATACCGAAGAGGAATCGGAAGAAGCCGAGGGTGAGCAGCGCAGTAATGCGTTCCGGGGTCGCAACAACGAGTTTCGGCCGCAGATCTTCATATTCTCCAGCGGCGAGATCAGCCCGGCCTTCGAGGTGCGCCTGCGGCGCGAGTTCCGGAACCAGGTGCTGGCTCTTGCCGCAGAAACCGACGGCAGCCTGGAGATCACCCGTGAGACTTACTGAACGGGGCTTCACGCTGCTCGAGGTGCTGGTCGCGCTGGTGATCGTCGGCCTGGGCATGGTCGCGGTGTTCGGCCAGATCAGCCAGTCGCTGACCGCTACCGCCAGGCTGCGCGACAAGACTCTGGCGACCTGGGTCGCCACCGACCGTATTACCGAACTGCGGCTGGCCGGCGAGTTTCCGGACGTGGGCGATCGTTCCGATGAGATCGAAATGGCCGGGGTCAGCTGGAGCTATCGCATCAAGACCTCGGACGTCGGCGTCGAGGATTTTCGCCGGGTCGATGTCACCGTTGCGTTTGCGGATGCACCGGATCGACAAATCGTCGAAGTAACCGGATTCCTGCGTAGACTCGATGGGCCGGTGACGCCCAGCTCGAATGTTTTTCCACCCTGCGACCCGAACATCACACCAGGAGAGGATAGTTGAGGGATCGCGGCTTCACCTTGGTCGAACTGCTGGTAGCGATGACCATCTTCGCGGTCATCAGCGTGATGGCGCTGGGCGGGCTGAATACGGTCGCGCGGCAGCAGGAACTGGCCCGCGAAGACATGCAGGCACTCAACCAGCTGCAGCGAGCGATGCGGGACCTGGTATGGGACCTAAGCCAGCTGCAGCCACGCTCCGTGCGAGACGAACTCGGTCAGGGTACGGAACCGCCGCTACTCGCCGATGGCCGAGTCGACTACCTGCTGCGGCTAACCCGTGGCGGCTGGCGAAACCCTGCGGGTTTCCCGCGCGGGACGCTGCAGCGCGTGCAGTACCGCATCGAAGACTCGGTGCTGATCCGCGAGTACTGGCCGGTGCTCGACCACCCGCTCGGCATGGAGCCGCGTTCGGTCGAACTGCTGGACGGTGTCATCGACCTGCGCATCTTCTATCTGGACGGGAACGACCAGTGGCAGGAACAGTGGCCGCCGCTCAGCGCGATTAATGCCGCCGTCTTGCCGAGACCACGTGCGGTGCGCCTCGAGTTCGAACTGGAAGGCTGGGGTGAGATCCAGAGACTGGTGGAACTCACACCATGAAGTCGCAATCTTCAGGCCCACGGCGTCAACGCGGCATCGCCGCGCTGACCGCGATGCTTGTTGTGACGATTGCGACCATTCTGGCTGTCGAATTGATCTGGGACCTGAATCTCGATCTGCGCCGGACCGAAACCATCCTCGCGCGCGAGCAGGCGCGGCAAATCGCCTACGGCTTGGAGCTGCTCGCGGCGCAACTGCTGGAAGCGGACCACGAAGACGATAACGAAGGGAGCGTCCAGGGCTCTGACAATCTGCTTGAGGTCTGGGCCGAGCAATACAGTTTTCCATTTGAAGGCGGCCAGGTAGCCGGGCGTCTCGAGGATATGCAAGGGCGCTTCAATCTGAACAACCTGGTGAACTACCGATGTCAGCGCAAGACCAGCGATCCCGATATCGTGAAAGAGCAGTTTCGTCGCCTGCTCCGGATCGCAACTTCAGACCTCGAGCGCGAGCAGCAGATCGATGTGGACGCGGTTGTCGATTCCGTCATGGATTGGCTCGATGCAGACCAGCTTCCGGACCTGGTCGGAGCCGAGGACGGTTTCTACACTGCGCTGGACCCCGCCTACCGGGCGGGCAATTTCTGGTTTACGAGCACCAGCGAATTGCAGGCCGTCAATGGCATGACGCCTGCGGCCTATCGGGTAATTTCCGGACTGCTGGCCGCACTTCCGCCGCTACAAGGCAACGATCTGCCGATTAACGTCAATACAGCGCCCGAGCCAGTCCTGCGGAGCCTCTCGGAAGACGTAGCTGATGCACAGGTCGCAGACTGGATTGAGAGGCAGCAATTTGACCCGTTCGATAATCAGACAATCGGCACTGATTTCTTTGGAGAAGGCTCCGATTCGGCACGACTAGATCAAAATGAGATGCCGGCCGTAGCCACCGCCAGCCAGTATTTCCGCCTGACCGTGATCGCGTCTATTGGCACTACCCGCCTCACTATGTACAGTCTCCTCGAGAGAGACCCAACAACTGGAGTTGTAACAACACGTTACCGCTCCTTCGACACGGAATGACATGAGCGAATTTCTGGTAATCCGCAGCGTGCCCGAAGCGCCGGCCATGGCCGACTGGGTCGTCGTGGACGACCAGGGCGCGTTGCTGGAACCGGGCGGACGCGAGGCGCTGAGCCAGCTGAACCAGCGCGCGGTCAATCGCCGGGTCCTGATGCTGGTACCGGCGCTGGACGTGCTGATTACGCTGGTCGACCTGCCGGTGCGCGGCAAGCAGAAAATCCAGCAGGCCCTGCCGTTTGCCATGGAAGAACAGCTGGCCGACGACGTAGAAGAGCTGCACTTCGCGGCCGGCGGGCGCACGGAAGACGACCGGTTGCAGGTCGCCGTGGTGCGCCGCGACCTGATGGACGGCTGGCGGGAGCTGCTCGCCGATGCCGGGCTGGAGGTGCACGCAACCGCTAGCGAGGCCGAGGGCCTGGACCTGATACCGGGCACCGCGGTCCTGTTGATCGAACCGACGGTTGCGAGCCTGCGCAGTCCGGACGGCGAGCTTGCCAGTACCGACATCGACGGGCTGGAAACGCTGCTGGAACTCTGGCTGGCGCGGGCCGACGGCGACGAGGAAACGACCCAGCCCCATCTGCTGGTCTACACGGTTGGCGACGGGCTGCCGAGCGAAGCAGAGGCGGTGCTGGATTCTCTCCGGCCGCGCGTGCAGAGCCTCGAGATGCGCGGGCTAGGTGAGTCTGCGCTGCCGCGCCTGGCCGCAAATCTTGCCGTGCACCCCGGCATCAATCTGCAGCAGTCCGGCTACGCGCGGCGTTCCAACCTGGGCCGCTACTGGCCGGCCTGGCGCGCGGCCGCCGCGCTGCTGGTCGCCGTGCTGGTGGCCGCGACCGCCAACCTGGCCGCGGAAACCTGGCGCCTCGGTCGGCGCGCCGAGGTACTTAGCCAGTCGATCGAGCAGGCCATGCGCTACACCTTCCCCGGCATGCGGGTCGGCAGCGATCCGCGCGCCCAGTTGCAAAGCCGCCTGCGTACGCTGGGCGGTTCCGGCGGCAGCGGCGACAGCGCCGAGTTCCTGAACGTGCTGCAGAAGGTTGCGCGCGCGATTAAAAGTTCCAATGGCACCCGCCTGGAAGGCATCGACTATCGCAGCGGCACGCTGGAGCTCAGGCTGCGCGCACCCAACGTCGAGGTGCTGGACAAAATCCAGCGCGACCTGGCCTCGGCCGGCGGTTTGAAGGCCGAAATCCAGTCGGCGAACGCCG
Organism: uncultured Chromatiales bacterium; assembly: GCA_965601985.1. Lineage (GTDB taxonomy): Bacteria > Pseudomonadota > Gammaproteobacteria > Steroidobacterales > J054. The sequence goes on from CBFCXA010000083.1 coordinate 6,607, forward strand.
AAGAAGACGGCGTGCTCGGCCGTCTGCGCATCGAGACAGCGGGGGCCTGAGGTGGACGCATTACGTAACTGGCTCGACCAGCTCGAAGCCCGCGAGCGCCTGCTGGTATTGCTGGCCGGTGCACTGCTGATCGTCGCGATCGTCGTGATCGGCGGGCTGCGTCCACTGCTCGACCGCGCCGACCGGAATGCACAAAGGGTCAGCGACCAGGAGCAGCTGCTGGTCGAGATTGAACAGGTCGCGGCGCGCCTCGGGCCACAGCGCGGCGGCAATGCGGCTGCAGGCGGCGGCGACTCACTGGTCCTGCTGGTCGACCGCAGCACCCGGGCGCGAAACCTGGGCGGCTACCTGAAGCGGAATCAGCCTGACGGCGATGCGACCATCCGGCTGCGCTTCGAACGCGCACCCTTCGACGACCTGATGACCTGGCTGGCGGAGTTACAGAACCAGTACGCGATTGGCGTCGTCTCGGCCAATATCGACGCGAGCAACGAGACCGGCCGCGTCAATTGCAACCTGATCCTGAGCCGCGCCGCGGGCTGAACATGCAAAGTCGCGGCCTGTTGCTCGCTGCCGGCGTCGGCGCCCTGCTGCTGTTCGTGATCACAAACGTGCCGGCGCGACTTGGCGTCGACCTGCTGCGCTCGGCCGGCGTGCAGGCCGGCAGTGCCAGCGGTACGCTGTGGCGCGGTGAAGTCGCCAGCCTGCGGGTTGCCGGACTCGGCCTTGGCCGCACCCGCTGGGTGCTGCACCCGCTGAGCCTGCTGACGGGCAGACTTTCCGCCGACATCGACACCGAATTGCCCGGTGGTTTCATCCGCGGACGCGCCGAGGCCGGTCTCGGCGGACGACTGGCGCTGATCGATACCGAAGCGGCGAGCCCGCTCAGCAATCTCGCGCCGTTGCTCGGCCTGCCGATCGCCGGTGGCGAGGCCAATGCCAGTATTCAGCGGCTGGTCGTGGAAGACAACTGGCCGACCGTTGCGGTGGCGGAACTGCGGGTCGGCAACCTGCCGCTGGCGCTGCCGGGGATGATGCCGGAACCCGGTGCGATCGGCAGTTTTGCCGCGGTTTTCGATCTGCCGGAGCTGGCGGCCGGCGATCCGCTGGTCGGTGAACTGCGTGATCTCGGCGGCGCACTGGAAATCGACGGCAACATCAGCCTGTCGCCGCCGAACAATTACGACATTGCCGGTCTGCTCAAACCGCGTGACTCGGCGCCGCCGTCGCTGACCCAGGGCCTGGTGCTGTTCGGGCCTGAAGACGCACAGGGACGACGCGAGTTCTCGCTCAGTGGATCATTCTGAACTGACGACCGCGGCGGTCTCGACCGGGTCGGCCGGGACTTCCTCCAGGCGCTGCAGTAACGGGAAATACAAGGCGGTCCGAATCGGCCGGTCCGGATCCAGCGCGCGAATTGCGTCACGGTAGTCGCGCAGCTGCGGACCGTAACGCTCGACTTCGGACGCGACGAACAGGTCGACATCGCGGCCTTCGTGCGCGCCGGTCTTGTAATCGATGATCCAGCGCACCCCGTCGGCCGTGACAAAACTGCGGTCGACCCTGAGAGCGCGGAAGCCCGCGCCGTCGATCTCGGCAATGGCAAGTTCCGCGGACGACTGCTCGTGTTCGGCCGACAAAACCCAGCGGCCCGTGGCGTCGGCCAGACAAGCCTGCAGCGCAGCAATGACCCGATCGCGCGCCCGCTCGAGGTAGCGCAAGCTGACGCCGAGGTGTTGCAGCTGCCGCTCAATGGTTGGCGCCAGCGTCTCCGGCGATGCCGCGTCCAGGCTGGCGCCACCCTGCTCGGCAAGCTCCTGCAGCCACCGGTGCACGACTGTGCCGACCTGTCGCGTCCAGCGCCCGGCCCAGTCGAACTCGAGTGCCTCAGCCTTGCCCTGCGACGGCCAGACCGGCGGGCTGGCAGCCAGAGCCGCGGGCATCTGCCAGCCTGAAACCAGCCGCCGCAGCGGCACATCGCACCACCGCGAACCGACGCCATCGACAGGCGCCACGACAGTGACTTCGGCGGCCGGAATCTCGTCCGCACAATGCGGCCACAGGCTGGCGAGCAGGCTGCCGGTGGGCGGTGGACCAGGCTGCCCGTCGTCGGTCTGATCGATACCGGCAAACAGAAACAGGCGTCGCCGCGCGCGCGTCGTTGCGACATACAGCAGTCGATCGCGCTCGAGCTCGGCACGTTGTCGCGCATCGCCCCAGAGCAGTTCGAACAACGGATCGCAATCGTCGCCGCTCGCGTTAATCGGCGCCAGCACGAGTTCCGGAATACCCGTCGGATCCTCGTCGAGTTCCTGCCACAATAGCGGCGGCCGCGTGTCGCCACGCGTGGTCCGGGCCAGGCCAGGCAGGAGCACGCTGTCGAATTCCAGGCCCTTGGCCTTGTGCATGGTCATGATCTGCACGCGGGCATCGGTCGCGTTGCGGCGCACGGCATGGCCTTCGAGCTGCTGATGCAATTGCGCGACGTCCGGCAGGTCACCGCCCGTGTCGCGGGTATCGAGAAAATCAAAATAGGCTGCCGTGACTTCCAGCGTGGCCGCGTCTTCAAGCGTCGCCGGGCC
>CBFCXA010000084.1:0-9070 GCA_965601985.1 uncultured Chromatiales bacterium
CGGCGGCTGCGGTCGCGGCCGGCTTGTATCGTCCCAGCCGCTCGGCCACGATGATTCGAGTGTTCTGAACAAGGGGCAGCCGGGCTTTGCACCTGCCGCAATTCGAATACCTGCGACCCGCGACGCTCGACGACGCGCTGGCCCTGCTCGGCGAGGCCGGGGACAAGGCCGCGATTCTGGCCGGCGGCACTGATCTGATGGCCAACCTGTCGCAGCGGCTGACCCGGGCCGAGCAGCTGATCAGTATCCGCAGCCTCGACGAGCTGCGCGGTGTTTCGCTGGCCGAAAACGGCGCCGCACGCATCGGCGCCGGCACCACCCTGACCGAAATCGCCGGGCATGCCGGCCTCGCCGCGGCGCAGCCGCTGTTTATCGATGCGGTGAACGCGGTCGCGTCCGTGCACGTGCGCAATATGGCAACGCTGGGCGGCAACCTCGCGCTGCCGACCCGCTGCTGGTACACCAACCAGACCGAGACCTGGCGCAATGCGCGCGCCGGCTGCTACAAGACCGACCGTGACGCCTGCCACGTGCTGGCGAGCAGCGAGCGCTGCGTGGCGACCAGCAGCGCCGATACCGTGCCGGCGCTGATCGTGCTGGATGCTGAAGTAGTTCTGCAGAGCGTGCGCGGCGAGCGGCGCGTGCCGCTGGCGGGTTTTTATCGCAACGACGGCGCAGAGCATATCCTGCGCGACGCCGACGAGCTGATCACCGCGGTCGAAATCCCGGCCTGCCACGACCGCTGCGCGTTCGTGAAAGTCACGCCGCGTGAAGGCATCGACTTCGGGCTCGGCAATATCGCGGTACGCATTGCCGGCCCGGACGACAAGCTGAGCCGTGTGCATATCGTGGTGAACTCCCTCGGCGTGCAGCCGATGCGTTTGCGTGCCGCGGAGGCAGCATTGCTCGAGCAGGGCCTGACCGACAAAGGCATCGAGTATGCGACCCGCGTCGCGCGCGAGGACCTTGGCGAGATCACCAGCCTGTGGAGCCCGGCCGGCTACAAACGCCGGCTGGTGCGCACGCTGTTGCGCCGTTCACTGCAGCGGATTCGCGACGGCGAGCCCGGAGCCGCGGCCGCATGAACAAGCAGTTGATCACGCTCACCGTGAACGGCGACAGGCACGAAATTGCGGTCGAGCCGACGCGCACGCTCAACCAGGTCATCCGCGACGACCTGCGCCTGACCGGCACTAAACGCGGCTGCACCAGCGGCAGCTGCGGCGTGTGCACGATCAACGACGAGCAGGGTAATGCGATTTTGTCCTGCATCACGCTGGCGCTGGAATGGGACGGGCGCGAGATCACTACCGTTGAGGGCGTGGCGCAGGATGGCGAGCTTGATCCGCTGCAGCAGGCCTTTCTGGAACTGGGCGCGGTGCAGTGCGGAGTGTGCACACCGGGGCTGATCATGAGCGCCCGTGCGCTGCTGATCCGTAACCCGGATGCCGACGAGCAGGCGATTAACGAGGCCCTGGCCGGCGCAATCTGCCGCTGCACCGGGCATATAAAGGTTAAGAAGGCAGTCGCTGCTGCCGTACAGCGCATCGCGGAACAGGAGCGTGAGCATGGCCGCGCGGGCTGAGCTTGGCGTCGTCGGCAAGAGCCAGCCGCGGCTGGACGGTTTCGACAAGTTGTCCGGGCGCTCGGAGTTCACCGACGACGTGCATCTGCCCGGCATGCTGCAGGGCCGGGTCGTGCGTGCCGAGCGCGCGCATGCGCGGATCGCGAATATCGATACTTCGGCCGCCGAGCGCATAGCGGGCGTCAAACACATTATTACCGCGCGCAATACGCCGAGAATGGACATCGGCATGTTCCAGCCGCTGTTCGACGACACCGTGCGCTTCGTTGGCCAGGAAATCGCGGTGATCGGCGCGCTGGACGAGGGCGCGGCCTTCGAGGCGGCCGAGCGCATCAAGGTCGACTACGAGCCGCTGCCGGAAGCGACCACTCTTTCCGCCGCGCTGGCCGACGGCGCACCGCAGCTGCATGCCAAGGCGAAAGGCAACATCGCCTGGGAAAACCGCGAATCGCACGGCGACCCGGACCGCGCCTTCGACCAGGCCGACCAGATCGTCGAGGGCAAGTACGCCAGCAACGCCAGCCACAACTGCTATGCAGAGTTTCACGCCACCGTCGCCGACTACTCGCGTGCCGATCGGCTGACTCTGTGGACGCCGACCCAGACCGCCGTGCTGTTCCAGAAAGGCATGGCCGAGGCCTTCGGACTGGCCGAAGGCAACGTGCGCATGATGACGCTGAACACCGGCGGCGCATTTACCGGCCGCGGCAGCCTGCGCCCGCATCACTACCTGGCCGCGCTGTTGTCGCGAGAGGCGCGCCGCCCGGTCAAGATTCGCGCCTATTCCGACGAAGAGTTCCTGATGGGCCGCGCTGGTGGCCGCACCGAATACCGCTTCCGGACCGCGGTGAACAAAGACGGCCGCATGACCGGTATCGACGCGGACATGACCTTCGATGCAGGCGCCTACATGGAACTGCAGTCGCTGGTTACCTACCTGACCGCGTCCTACCTGCACTGGCTGTTCGATGTGGAGGGCATTCGCTACCGCGGGCGCCTGGTCTACACCAACAACATGCCGTACTGGTTCCACCACGGCGGCGGCATCGCGCAGATGCAGTTCGCCTGGGGCCGGCACGTGAACGACGTGGCCGAAGCCATCGGCATGGACCCGGTCGATTTCACGCTGGCCAACGCGGTCGAGAAGGACTTCCGGACCATGACCGGCACGCACTTTGCCAGCTGCGGGCTCAAGCAATGCATCCGCAAGGCATCGAAGCAGGCCGGCTGGAAGAAAAAGTACGGCAAGCTCAACAAGGGCGCCGAGGGCAACGGGCATACCGGCACCCGCAAGGGCATCGGACTGGGCCTGTCGGCCATGGCCTCCGGCGCCAAGGGCCGCTTCGTGCACGATGCGTCTGCCGCGTTCATCAAGGTGGCCGAAGACGGCTCGGTCACGCTGGCGACCGGCATTCCGGACATGGGCCAGGGCTCGCACACCGCGATGGCCATCATCGCGGCCGAGGTGCTGGGCATTGCGCCGGGCGACATCACCATCATCGCCGGCGATACCGACGTCACGCCCTTCGACGTGGGCGCGTTCTCCCAGCGCGGTACCTTCAATACCGGCAACGCGGTGAAGAACGCGGCCACCGACGCGCGTAAACAACTGGAAAAGGAAGCTGCGCGCGTGCTGGAAGTGCCGGCGCGTAAACTCGTGTTCCGCGACCACCAGGTCTACCCGAAAGGCGAGCCGGAGCGCGCCGTGCCGTTTGCAAAGATCGTGTATGGACTGCTGAACAGTGCCGAGGGTCGCGTGGTCATGGGCCGCGGCTTCTACAACTCGCCGGCCAAGAAGGGTTCGATGGCCTATTCCTTCGGCGCGCAGGTCGCCGAAGTCACGGTCGATCTCGAGACCGGTTTCGTCACCGTCGACCGGGTGGTCGCCGCGCACGACCTCGGCCGTGCGATCAACCCGCAGGCAGTCGAGGGCCAGATCGACGGCCAGGTGTTCTCCGGCATGTCGCAGGTGCTGTTCGAAGAGATGCTGCTCGAAGACGGCCAGCCGCTGAACCCGAACCGGCTCGAATACAAGCTGCCGCGGTCTTTCGAAGTGCCGGAGATCGAGCACATCCTGGTCGAGACCATCGACCCTTACGGACCGTTCGGCGCCAAGGAAGTCGGCGAAGGCCCTATCGTCGCGACCATGGCAGCGATTGGCAATGCCGTGGCCAACGCGGTCGGCCGGCCGCTGAACGAAATGCCGATTTCGCCCTGGCGCCTGCTGCGGGCGCTGGGGCGTCCGGACGACTGAACGCTCAGCGCCGTCGCGATTCGATCAGGCTCGTGCCCAGTTCCACCGCGCGCTCGGGCCGGCCGGCGATGGCCGCAGCTTCTTGTGCAGCGGCTTCGATGTCCCAGCCGTCGATGAGCACGCGCGCGGCCATCCACAGCCCGGTGATTCGCGTGGCGGATGAGCAGTGGATATACACCGGCTGGTCGCCGGCGTTACCGACCGCCGCGATGAACTCGTCGAGTATTTCCGGCGGCGCGTTCACCGGGTTGTAGGGCAGGTGCACGTATCCCAGCCCGGCCTTTTCCGCGGCCGCACGGCTCGCCTCGACCTGCGCACCGCGTTCGGCCGCGAGGCGCATATTGATGACGGTCGCGAAGCCGGCGGCGTGCAGCTCGGTCATGGACTCGGGCGCCGTCGTGCCGCCAAAGCCGACGACCTCACCGGCAAACCCGGAGGAATCGCTGAGCTGCGTGAAGTAGGTGATGCCGGGTATCTCCGGCTTCGCGAGCTTGGGTCTGGCTGGCTCCCCGGACAATGCGCCGCTGCCGACCAGCCAGCCGAGTAAGGCGCTCAGCGTGAGGAGGTTACGGACGGGGTGCATGCAGGTCGCTCAGCCGGTGCGATTCGCGAATGCCGCCAGCAGGGACGGCAGCTCCTCCGGCGCCGGGAACTTCGCAAAGCCGTGGGGCGCTGAAGTCTCGACCCACGACAGTTTCTCGTCGAGGTAGGTTTCGATGAACGGACTGAGCGATTCGGGGTCTTCCAGCATCGTCGCGCGCACATTGACCAGCCCGTCGAGCCCCTGCGGATATGAGAACAGCCAGCTCATGCAGTACTCGCAGAAGTAGTGCTTGGTGTCACCGTGCAGCCCGCCGATGACCGGTTCGCCGGCGGTGACGCGGAAACCCTCGTCAGGGTAAAGCGCGCTCAGGCTGAACGCGCTGCCGGTCATGCGCTGGCAGCCTGTGCAGTGGCAGGCTGCGGTCATTACCGGCGCGGTGGCGGCCTCGAATCGTATCCGTCCGCATCGGCATTCGCCCGTTCTGAGGCCTGTACGACCCGGCATGGCTCAGCCTCCTGAAATTTTTTCGCGCGACCGCCTATTCCTGCCGGGGTGTCGCACCGCTCAACTTGAATAGACCGCGCGTCACGGCGTGTACCAGATCGGTGCGGTGTAGGCGCGCTCCTGGTGGCTGGTTTGTGCTCCTGCGGGAATCTCGACACCGAAGCGGAACGCGTCGTAAACGACCCATCTCGGCGTCGGTATCTCGAGCACCCGGGCGTAATAGAATGCACTCTGCCCGGCATCGAAATCCGGGTCGGTCCAGACCGCGGCCAGCTCGGAAGCGCCGATGGTGTTGCTCCAGTTCGCCGCTTGTACGTCCACGGTGTTGCCGACCGGCGGCAGCTGGCCGTCGGCGCCGGGTTGCCGGTCGTCCGACCAGGCGACGTCGTAGACTTTTTCCTGCGTGTTGCCTTTCTCGTCGAGCCAGCCTTTGACGATCTGGATGCGGTCGAGGTTGGCGCCGATGGCATCGCGCAGCGCATACACCATGAAAGTGGGTGCCCGGCCGGTGTCTGCCGGTGCTGCCAGGTCGCTGCCCATCGGCACGCCTTTCTCATAGCCACGAAAGGCCGGCGTGCGGCTGTTCAGGTCGTCGCGGGTAAACTCCCAGCCACCGAAAAAGCGCACCATGATGCGCGGCCCGGTGGTGCCGTAGACCTCTTTGCGCGCCATGGCGTCCCAGATCGCAGTCCGGGTGTTTTCCTCGGCCCAGACCCCGGTGTAGCCGGAAGCCACCAGCTGATAGCCTTCGAAGCTGCCCTGCTCGGTCTGGGTGAAGGGATGCTGCATGCGCCGGGGTGATGGCTCGGCGTTGGTGGCCTTGCCAAAGAAGTTGTCTTCGTCCGCCGTGCTCAGGCCGGTGTGGCTGTCGGTCGAGCCGATCAGGCCGAACTTGTAGGGGTTGGTGCCGAACTTCTTTTCCAGTGCCAGGCCGTTCTTGAGTGCTTCCCGGGCGTACTCGTACTGCAGCATGTCGTCAGTCTTGGCCTCGGAAAGATCGAGGTTGCCGGCATCCCAGGTTTCGTAGTCGGCGAACGCATCGTCGGGTGACAGGAACGGATGGGCCTCACCGTCGCCCTTGATCTGGGTGATCTCATACATTGGCTCCCAGCGCGCCCGGGACTCGACGTACTTCTTGTCCAGCCGTCGTCCGGTGTACTGCCGGTCGACCGGGAACATGATGCCGTTCGACAGATTGCCGTTGTGGGCCAGCGCCAGCGCGGAGCCACCCGTGTCGGCCTCGTAGCGCGTCAGGTAATCGTAGAGGTCCAGCGGATCCGTGGAACCGACCGGCGCCTGGGTCGTGAACGGTACGACGCGGCCGGCCTTCTCGCCGCCGTCGCGAAAGATCACGTTGCGGTGCAGGTTGTTGCCGGTAACCAGCGAGGTCCACTCGAAGCCGATGAACGCGGTGAAGCGTCCCGGGTCGTCGTAGCGTTCGGCCGCATCGACCACCTTCTCCCAGATCGACGCATAGGTCTTACCGCCGGGTGAGTAATCGGCAATCATGTCCTGGTTCATCTTGCCCTGCGAGAAAGTACTGATCAGATCCAGTGCCGCCTCGGCGGAGGCGTCGCCGCCTTTCTGCAGGCCTTCATACCAGCGCCTGGCCTGCTCGTAACGGATCAGGTCCGGGTCGCCGGCCGCCAGATCGTTGAATAAACCCATGCCATCGGAATGGTCCGCGATCACCAGCCAGTCCAGTGGCCGGGCCAGCTTCACCGGCTGGCCGCTGGAGGCCATCACTTCTTCACCGCGAGCGAAGCGATAGGCCTCGTCAAGACCGAGGCGTGCACCGAAAAGACCGGCATCCATCGACAAGCCCGTGTGCAGATGGGTGTCGCCCCAGTACACGCGACTTGGGAACTTGCGCTGGGCGTAGGGAGAGTAGGCTTTGCCGGGGTACTTGCCCGCCAGCGATTCTTTAGATGGGGAGATCTGCGCGCCGATCGGGCTGCAAACCGCCAGCAGGCAGAGGAACAGGACAGATAGGCGATAGTGATTCATAAACTTGTCCTCACAATACAATCGCTGCGGTTTACTCAAGCGCCGGGCAGGCCCTGCGCCGCCTGGCCTGGCCGACTCGGTGGTGATAGCGTGGAGCATACCCCATGCGGCGATTTTTCAGGTGACAGATGAACCCCGCCTTAGCTTTTTTCGTCTTGTTTCTGGCGAGTATGAATTCAATGGCTGAAGTTGAAATAAAGCGTTGGAACCCCGAGGGGCTGTCTCAGCCGGACGGCTACTCCCAGCTGGTCACGGTTACTGGTCAGGGCAAGCTGGTATTGCTTGGCGGTAAGGCTGGCATTTATCCCGACGGCACGTTTCCTGAGACTCTTGCGGAGCAGTCGAAGCTCACGTTCGAGAACATCGACATCGCGCTGGCCGCCGCCGGCGCGACTCGCGAGGACGTGGTCGAAATCGAGGTCTACATCGTTGATCTCGCCAACGTGGATCCGGAGCCGGTTTACGACGATATCCGCGGCTTCTTCACGGCCGGCCACAAGCCGGTGTCGATGGTGATCGGTGTCGACGCGCTGGCTTACAAAGGCCTGCTGGTCGAGATTAACGTGCGCGCGATGGTATCGGAGTAGCGGCCGGGAGCAGCTCGGCGAGCGGATAGTAGATGCCACCGCGCATCGTCCCGCGCAGGCGCAGCAGGTCATCGATGTCGGTAAGCGGATCGCCGTCCACGATCAACAGGTCGGCGCGAGCGCCGGTTGCGATCACGCCGAGCTCACCCGTCGCGCCAAGGGCCGCTGCGGCATTGACCGTGGCGGTGCGCAGCACTTCCGCCGGCCGCAGGCCTGCCTCCGTATAGCCGGCGAGTTCGGCGACCAGCGCCAGCCCATAGGGAAATATCGGTGAGTCGGTGCCGGCAACGATCGTCGAACCTGCCCGATAGTAATCGAGCACCGCGCGCCTGGCATTGGCGGCGGCGACCGGCAGCAGGTCGCCGCGCTTTTCCAGCACCTTGAGCAGCGCGGACAGACCGCGCCGGTAGCGCGCGTCGTAGAACGCGGTGTACTGCGTCAGCGTGTCGATCTCAGGGTGACGCCGCAGATAGTCGAAAAACCCCCCAGACACCGCCAGCGTCGGCGTGATCGCCGCGTCGCTGGCGCCGGCGATGGCCGAGGTGTCGGCGTAGCTGCGCAACAGCGCGGTCTGCTTCGACGAGTAGCCCAGCCGGCTGGAACCGCGCAGATGTTCGACTCGGCTGCCGCCCATCGCGAGCGCGGGATAGAGTTCGTGCGAGGAGACCGGCAGACCGATGCGCCTGGCCGATTCGAGTACCCGTTGCTGGCGCGCTATCGGCATGTGCGTGTAGGTTTTCAGCATCGCGTAGCCGAGCCGGTCGGCGCGCTCCAGTTCCCAATCGAGCCGCCGGTCGTCGCGAACGTGTGCCGAAAACGGGAAATACTTGCGATCGCCGTCGAGCTGCGGGCCGGCGAAGAACAGTCGCGGGCCGACACGCCGCCCGCTGTCCCAGCTCTCCATGCGTGCGCGCGACGCGTAGGGCAGACCGCCGGGCTCGACCACGGACGTCACGCCGAAGGCCAGCCAGGCACGACCGATCCAGCCGCCCTGGTGGCCCTCGAAGTGTGCGTGATGATCGATCAGACCGGGCATCACGACTGCGCCGGATGCATCGATGACCTCGGTACCCGGCACATGCGCAGCATGCGCCCTGACTGCCGTGATGCGCCCGGCCTCGATCAGCAGGTCGACGTCGGCCCGGTATCCCTCGCCGGTGCCGGTAAACAGGCGTCCGGCATGCACCAGCACCGTTTGTGAGTTGGCTGACGCCTGCCAGTCCAGCGCCACTTCGAGTTCTCGCACGCGTCCGCGGGAATTCACCGCGCTGAGGCCGCGCCGGCCGAGATAGACCAGCTCTCGACCGTCGCGTGTCCAGGCCGGCATGTCGGCCAGCGCGTCGAGTCGGCGGCGCACGCGTCCCGTGGGTTGCCCGTCGGGTTTGAGGTCCACGGTCCACAAACGGCCGTTGCTGACCAGAGCCAGCTCGTCGCCGTCAGCCGAGACGACGACTCCTGCGTCGGGCACCGGCAGGTCTTCCAGTGGCGCGCTTCGGTCCCGGGCCACGTCGACCCGCAGTACTCGATTGCTGCCGGCGCGGACTCGTTTCGACGCCGGCGTCAGCGAGGTCACCAACTGCTGCGCGCCG
>CBFCXA010000085.1:0-9048 GCA_965601985.1 uncultured Chromatiales bacterium
CGCGCAGCGATGGCGCTGCGCGATGCCCGGCGTGTCGTCGTCAAGATCGGCTCGTCGCTGCTGGTCGAGCCTGGTAACGGTCGGCTGAACCGGGAATGGCTAGCCGCGCTGGCCGGCGAGGTGGCCCGCCTGCGCGCGCGCGACCAGCAGGTTCTGCTGGTGTCTTCCGGTGCGATTGCGCTGGGCCGCCCGTATCTGGGCCTGACCCGCGACCAGCGCCGGCTCGACGAACTGCAGGCCGCGGCAGCGGGCGGGCAGGTGCTGCTCGCGCACGCCTACCAGGAACTGCTCGCCGAACGCGGCCTGCCGGTCGCGCAGGTGCTGCTGACGCTCGACGACACCGAGAACCGGCGCCGCTACCTCAATGCGCGAAGCACGCTGGAAACCCTGCTGCGTGTCGGCGCGGTCCCGGTCATCAACGAGAACGATACGGTGGCGACCCAGGAGATCCGTTACGGCGACAACGACCGCCTGGCCGCGCGGGTCGCGGAAATGACCAGCGCGGATTGCCTGGTTCTGCTGTCCGACGTCGACGGGCTCTACGAGGCCGATCCGGCAACTGACGCGCAGGCCAGCCTGATCACGGAAGTGCCGGAGATCACCGACGAGATAAGCGCGCGCGCCGGTGCCGCACGCACGGAGTTCGGCAGTGGCGGCATGGTCACCAAGCTGGCGGCGGCGCGTATTTGTGTGGCCGCCGGCTGCGCGACGCTGATTGCCAACGGTCACCAGCTCGAGCCGCTGGCCGCGATCGAGTCCGGCGGACCCGCCACCTGGTTCGCGCCACGCGGTACGCCGCTGGCCGCGCGCAAGCAGTGGATCGCCGGTGCGCTGGAGCCGCGCGGCCGGCTGCAGATCGATGCCGGGGCGCTGGCAGCGCTGGCGGCGGGCCGCAGCCTGCTCGCGGTCGGCGTGATCGCGGTCAGCGGGGAATTTCAGCGCGGCGACGCGGTCGAAATAATGGGGGACGATGGCCGGGCAGTCGCGCGCGGCCTGGCCGCTTACTCCAGCAGCGAGACCCGTGCGATCATGGGCGCGCGCAGCGACCAGTACGAAGCGCTGCTCGGCTATCGAGGACGCAGCGCGGTCATACATCGTGACAACCTGGTACTGATGGAACCGAATTCGACATGAGCGTGAGTACGGAAAAACTGGCCGAAGACATACCCGCGCTGATGCGGGCGCTGGGACGCCAGGCGCGGGCCGCCGCGACCGAACTCGCGCGTGCATCGAGTGCGAAAAAGAGCCTGGCGCTGCAGACCGCGGCCGAGGCATTGCGGGCGGCAGAGGCCGGCATCCTGTCGGCCAACGCGCAGGACATGGCGGCGGCGAAACAAAAGGGACTGTCCGGCGCAATGCTCGACCGCCTGTTGCTGGACGCTGGTCGCATCGGCGCGATGGCGGATGGCCTTGAGGCGATCGATGCACTGCCCGATCCGGTCGGTGAGGTGATTGCCGACTGGGAAAGGCCGAACGGCCTGCGTATCCAGCGCGTGCGCGTACCGCTTGGCGTGATCGGCATCATCTACGAGAGCCGGCCGAACGTGACTGCCGATGCAGGTGCCTTGTGCCTGAAGTCGGGCAATGCGGTGATCCTGCGCGGCGGCTCGGAGAGTTTTCATTCCAGCCGCGCGATCCACGCCTGCCTGGTTGCCGGCCTGGAGGCCGCCGGACTGCCGGCGGAGGCGGTGCAGATGATCCCGACCACCAGCCGCGATGCGGTCGGCGAGTTGCTGTCCGGTCTGGACGGTTGTGTCGACGTGATCGTGCCCCGCGGCGGAAAAAACCTGATTTCGCGCGTGCAGGCGGACGCGCGCGTGCCGGTGATCGGCCATCTCGAAGGACTGTGTCACGTGTACGTGCATGCATCCGCGAATCCCGCCATGGCGCGCGACGTCACGCTGAACGCGAAGATGCGGCGCACCGGTATCTGCGGCGCGGCCGAGACCCTGCTGATCGACAGCAGTTGCCTGGCGACGCACCTGCCTGGCATCGCAGATGCGCTGGTCGACGCGGGTTGTGAATTGCGCGGCGACGAGCGCGTTTGCGCGGCAGATGCGCGCATCAAGCCGGCCGATGAAGCCGACTGGTCGACTGAATACCTGGATGCGGTGTTGTCGATTGCGGCTGTCGACGACGTCGATGCGGCAGTTGCGCACATCGAACGATACGGCTCCGGGCATACCGAGGCGATCATCGCGGAAGACGCAGGCGCGGTGGAGAAGTTTCTCAACGATCTCGACAGTGCGATTCTGCTGCACAATGCATCGACCCAGTATGCCGACGGCGGCGAGTTCGGGATGGGCGCGGAGATCGGTATCGCGACCGGCCGCATCCATGCGCGCGGCCCGGTAGGCGCGGAGCAGCTGACCAGTTACAAGTACGTCGTCCGGGGCAGCGGCCAGACCCGACCGTGATTGTGTCCCGGTGCGCCGGGCGCGCGGCCCGCGATGCCTGAACGCAGCGCTGCACTCCAACAGCCATTCGACCTGGTCGTTATCGGCGGCGGCATCAATGGTGCCGGCATCGCGCGCGACGCGGCCCTGCGTGGCCTGCGCGTCGCACTGGTGGAGCAGGCCGACCTGTGCCACGGCACGACGCGCTGGTCGAGCCGCCTGATTCACGGCGGTCTGCGCTATCTCGAGCATTTCGAGTTCTCGCTGGTGCGCGAATCGCTGCAGGAACGCGAGATCCTGCTGCGCAACGCGCAGCACCTGGTCGCGCCGCTGCCGCTGCTGGTGCCGCTGTACCGGGGGGCGCAGCGCGGACGCTGGAAAGTCCGCGCGGGCATGTGGCTCTACGACCTGCTGTCCGTTGCCAAGTCCCTGCCGTCACACCGCATGCTCGACAAAGCCGGGACGCTCGGCCAGGCGCCCGGCCTGTCGAGCGAAGGGCTGCTCGGCGCCGCGCGTTATACCGACGCTCAGGTTGCGTACCCGGAGCGACTGACGGTGGAAAATGCGCTCGACGCCGAAGCTGCCGGCGCGGTTCTGCTGACCTACCATCGCGCCGATCGACTGCTGACCGCCGCGGGCCAGGTTTGCGGTCTGCGCATCGTCGATACGCAGGGCAGGGCGCAGGAACTGGTGACCGGCATCGTGATCAACGCAGCCGGGCCCTGGGTCGACGAGGTGCTGAGCAGTCTCGGTGTATCGGCCGGACCCTACATGGGCGGCACGCGCGGCACGCACATCGTCGTCGGGCACTTCGACGGCGCGCCTGCGTCCGGCTGCTACGTCGAAGCTTCCAGTGACGGGAGACCGTTCTTCATCTTGCCCTGGCTGGGTCGCCTGCTGATAGGCACGACCGACATTCGCCAGGCCGGCGATCCTGACCGGGCGCGTGCCGACCGTGCAGAGATCGATTACCTGCTCGAGGAGACCAACCGCGTGTTTCCGCGCGCGAGTCTCGGCCATCGCGATATACAGTTTCACTACACCGGCGTGCGCCCGTTGCCGCGGCAGGACCGTCGTTCGGCGGGCGCCATTACGCGTCGGCATCTGCTCGAGCGGCATCGGCGCGTTGCCCGCGGCCTGTACTCGGTGATTGGCGGCAAGTTGACGACCTACCGCAGCCTGGCCGAAGAGACGCTGGACAGCGTGCTGCGCGATTCCAGACTGCCGGCCGGTGCCTGCAGTACCGCAACCCTGCCGCTTCCGGGTGCGCGCGAGTTCGACGCGCTGTGCGACAGCCTGCCGCAGTCTTCCGTGCTGCCGCCGGCGAGTATCACGCACCTGCTGTCGGTCTACGGTGCTCAAGCGCAGGACATCGATGCGCTGGCCGCTGCCGACGCCGGGCTGGCCGAGTCGCTGTGCCCGCATTCCGGGGCTATCGTTGCTGAGTTGGTCTATGCCTTTGAACGAGAGCAGGCTCACACGCTGGCCGATGTGCTGTTTCGCCGTTGCATGGCCGGTCTGTCGCCCGACCTCGGCCGGGCCGCAATGGCCGCTGCGCTGGACAAGGCAGCGCCGCTGCTGGGCTGGAGTGCCGATCGTATCGTCGAAGAACGGCAGCTGTGCCTGGCCGAGATGCGGCGCCTGACGGAAGCGTCCATCGTCGCCTGAAGCGGGCTTGCGGATCAGAAGCTGCGATAGGCCAGCTGGACGAAAGCCTCGCGCTCCCGCCCGGGAAAATACCGGTAGCTGCCGAAGGCAAAATCCGCGCGGTCGGCATACCGAGTATCGGCGAGATTATTGATGCGCAGCGCCAGCGACCAGTTGTCGACCGGGCGCCATACGACGCGCAGGTTGGCGAGGTCGTGTCCGTCGTAGCGCGCGGTGTTGGATGCGTTCAGATAATAGGCGCCCTGGTGCAGCCACTCCAGTTCGGTGAGCAACGGGCCTCGATCGTATCCGATTCGTGCCGAGCCCAGGGTGCGCGGTGCGGTGTCTACATCGTCGCCGGAGCGTATCGTTTCGCCGAAGGACAGGTTGCGGTCGAAGGCATAGGTATGCCGCACCCAGGTCCCGGCCAGCGCCGCAAACCAGCCGCTCTCGGCGCGCCAGCTCGCCTGCAGCTCCGCACCCACGTGCTCGCTCTTGCCGTCGGAGACATTGAAACCCTCGGCGTCGCGGAAAATGTAGTTGTCTTTGCGCATGGCGAATGCGCTGGCCTCCAGGCTCAGCTGCCGTGTCTCGCGCCGCCAGCCGATCTCGATGCTGTCCATGATTTCCGGCTGCAGGTCGCCGACGGCCTGGCCGGATTGCAGCCGGTACAGCTCGGTCGCCTGCGGCGCACGGAAACCGCGCGTCAGTGTGAGCCAGGCGATGCTGTCGTCGTCGATGCGATAGCGCAGCCCGAAATTCGGCGCCAGTTCGGCAAAGTCGTCGCTGCGATCGGCGGGCCGGAAGAACAGGCAACCGCTGGTGCATTCGCTGCCGTCTTCGCGCGTGTTGCCATCGAGCATGCGGTTGTCGTAGTCGTAGCGCAGATACTCGATGCGTAAGCCGGCACGCAGTGTCCAGGTCTCGGTCAGCGGCAGGTCCAGCTGCGCGTAAGCAGCCGCCAGCAGGCTGTCGACTCCGTAGTCATAGTGCTTGCCCGGTGGCCGATTCGAATCGGGCCCCAGGTCCTGGAACTGGGTCTCGCGCAGGAAACCCTGCATATATTCGGTATCCAGCCCCCAGGTCAGCGAGCCGTTGCCGAGCGGCTGCCACTGACTGAACATCAGCCCCCCGCTCAGCTGGCCGTTTTCCTCCAGCGGCTGGCCCGGCAGAAAATGCTGCAGGAACTCCATGTCGGAACGGCGCAGGTAGGCGCGCAGGTCGCGGCCGCGCATCGTGTCGCGGTTCTGCGACCAGCGCAGGTAGGCGCGCTGGCTGTCGGCCTGGCGAAAGGCTTCCGGGTTCGGGTTGATGCGTCGCAGTTCCGGATCTTTGTACGCATCCTGGCCGCGGATGAAGCCGGCGGTCTCCTGGTCCAGGTTCGATGCGCTGAAACCGACGCGCAGTTTGCTGTCGCCCAGGTCCCGGGCCAGCTTGAAATAGCCCTTCTGCTGTTCGTAGCCGCTGTCGTTCTGAAAGCCGCCGTAATAGTCGGCCAGCAACCCGGCCGCGACGCCGGTGTCGCCCCAGCTTCCGGACCAGTTGCCGCGCCCGCGCCGGTAATCGTCCGGGCCGGCCTCGATGTCGCCGCGCCAACCGCGGTTGGCTCCCGCTTCGGGCAGCAGGAAGTTCAGGCTGCCATGCAGGCCGTTCGATCCATACAGCGCATTCGCCGGTCCGCGCAGCACTTCGCTGCGCTGCACGAGTTCGGTCGGAATCTCGAACAGCTGGTTGACGTTGCAGAATCCGGTCGGGCGCGTGGGAATGCTGTCTTCCAGCGTCAGGAACGCGCCGCAGGCACCCGGTCCGGTGAGTACCGGCGAGCGAATCGCGGTCAGGTGTTCCTGGCCGCTGCCGCGGCTGAGCCAGGTGCCGGCCGTGCGCGTCCCGAGTTCGTAGATGTGCTGATGGCTGGTCAGGCGAATCGCCTGCGTGTCGAGTGCAGCGGTGTTGCCGATCAGCTCCAGCGGTCCGCGCGGTACCCGGCTGGCGGTAACCAGCAGCTCCTCGGTCTCTGCCGACTGGCCGTAACCGGGCGTGCCGGTTGCGATGAGCAAAACAAAAGCGCACCGGCGCAGCCGGCGGTCGTTCATGCGATGCATGCGCGCGCGACGCTGATCAGCGCTCGACGGCTTGCAGCACGATGCGCGGTTCATCGCCGCGGCGCGAGTACTCGTGGCGGCGGGCCATGTCGGCCATGGCTTCGTCGCGCGCGCGGGCGTTGTTAAACCAGTGCCAGGTCTCCCAGTCGCTGCCGAGAAGGCGGGAAAACGTGTCCCCGGGCGGCAGGGTCACGCGGATGCCGAAACGCCCGTCCGGGTCGCGGCCGTAGTCGATGAAGTTGTTCTGCTGGGAGATATCCATATTGGCGGTCCTTGAGACGCCGCCAATGATAGAAGCCCACGCGAGCCGCCTCAATCGCGGTATTTGTGGCGGGGGCCGGGCATCAGGGAGAATGACCATGGGTCAGCTGGTGTGGGCGCGGACGTGAGCGGCTTGCAGGGGAATGCGCAGTTCTACGTGGTCGGGGGTCCGGTGCAGCCGGATCGCGACTGTTATGTGGTGCGCGATGCGGACGCGGCGCTATACACACGACTGTCCGCCGGTGAGTATTGCGATGTGCTGGCGCCGCCCGATTCGGGTAGCACCAGCCTGATTGCGCATACCGCGGCCCGATTGCGCGCCGACGGTGTCGCCGTGGCGTACGTCGACCTTGCGCAGATCAGCAATCGCGATATCACCGACGACGTGGGCCGCTGGTACTACAGCGTCGCCTACCGGATCCTCCGTGAGCTGCGCGTGCGCTTCGAGTTGCAGGACTGGTGGCAGGAACGTGCCGGGCTCACCAATCTGCAACGCCTGCGTGAGTTTTTCCGCGAGGTACTGTTGACCGCTACCGATGCGCGCGTGGTTGTATTCGTCGACCGTATCGAGACGGGGCTCGGTCACGCAGAAGCGCTGGACCTGTTCGGTGCGATACGCGCCTGCTACGACGCGCGTGCGACCGAGCCCGAGTTTCGCCGCCTGAGCTTCGCGCTGCTCGGCTCCGCGCCGCCTGGCAAGCTGATTCCGTCAGGCCAGGCCTCGCCATTCGACGTCAGTGTGTCCATTCAGCTGGCAGATTTTGATCTCGAGGAAGTCGGGCGACTGACCTCGGGCCTGCCCTGCGACGCCGGGACGGCAAAGCTTATTGCGGAGCGGACCTGGTACTGGACCGCGGGACATCCTTATCTGACGCAGAAGCTGCTGCGCGCGATTGGCCGTCGTCCGGGTGCGGAACTCGCCGCGGAAACCGTCGACCAGTGGGTCATCAATCTGTTCCTGACCCGCAATGCGACCCGCGAGGAGCCGCACCTCTCGGGGCTGCGCAGTCTGCTGCTGCAGGACTCACGCGACAAGGTTGCCCGGCTGAGCCTGTACGGCAAGGTTCGCAAGGGCGCGACCGTGGCTTCCGAGCATGCGTTGCCGACGCATCGTGACCTGCTGCGGGCCGGACTGCTGGTGGAAGACAGCGACGGCAATCTCGCATTGCGCAACCGCGTATATGCAGAGGTGTTCACCGCGCACTGGGTGAATCGCAACCTGCCGTTCAGCTGGCGCGGACTGGCCGCGGTCGCAGCGGTGGCGGTCGTCGCGCTGGCCATTCCGGTGTGGTACAGCGAGTATTTGCCCGAGCCGTACATCCGCGTGCTCAACAAGCCGGATGCGGATTTCATCAGCGCCCAGGACGCCTACGATCGACTGCATTTTCTCCCCGGGTTCGGCGCGCTGGCCGATGAACTGTTCGCCGATTACCTGGCGCGGCAGAGCCGTCGCGCGTCGCGGCTTATCGAAGTGCAGCGCTTCGGCGAATTGCTGATGGAGCTGCCGGAGCAAGAACAGACGGCCGCGCGCCTCGAGGCCGAGTTCTGGGATCGCAATCGGCTCTCGGCCCTGCGCGCAGCAAGACGTGACGATGCCCTGCTGTTTGCGCTGAGAGCCGCGCAGCAGCCGACCGATGAGCGCGAGCGTGCTGTCGCGGAACTGCTGCTGCCCGACTATGCGAGCCTGATCGGCACGATTCGCCCGCAGTCGCCGCTGACCGGCCTCGCGCTCGATGACGCGTCGGGCCTGGTCAGTCTGCTCGATACGCAACATCGGCTGGGGACCTGGCAGGTCACCGACTCTGGTCCACGCCAGATTCGTTCCCTGCAGCTGCTGGCCGAGGAAGTCATTCCCCTGCCGAGCCGTGCCGTGGTCGAAGGTCAGGGGAACGGGCGCCGCCTGCGCCTGTCAGTGCTGACCGACCACCCGCGGCCGCGGGATATCCAGGTCGAGCTGCGCGCGCCGTCCGGGCGCAGCGTCCGGGTCATGCTTGCCGACGGCGGACGTACCGAGGATGGCCTGTACAAGCTCGACTCGCGCAACGACAAGTCCCTGCGGCCGCTGCTCGACGAGAGTGTCGATGGCACCTGGACGGCCTATTTCACCGATATCGTGCAGGGCATAGGCGGCAGTCTTAAAGCCTGGAACCTGGAAATCGACGGCCAGACCGCGCAGGTCACGGCGGCCCTGCCGGGCGAGGCCACGGCGATACCCGAGCCGGTGGCGACCCGGCAGCTGGAAAGCCTGCTGGATGCGACCGGCCGCCAGGCGCTGACCTGGCCGGCCAGTGCCGAGGTGCGCGGCGATGTGCTGGCCTGGAATCTCGGCCGCGGCGAGGTAGTCGCACGCCTGCCGCGGCCGATAGATTTTGCCAGTGCCCGTTTCGCGCTCTCCCAGCGCGCGGCCTTGCTTACCGTCGGCCGCAACCTGCAACTCTGGGATCTCGAACGTGCCGAGCTCAGGCTGACGATTCCCTTCGAGCCGTCACTGAAACCGGTGTTGTCCAGCGACGGACGCTTTCTGGTGGTCGATTCGGTCCTCGCTGACGACAACAACGTACTGGCCGTCTGGGACCTGGAGTCCGGCAAGGAATTGCGTCAGCTGGTGACCGGCGACGTGGCGGCACTGGCCCGGGTCAACG
>CBFCXA010000086.1:0-8974 GCA_965601985.1 uncultured Chromatiales bacterium
TACATAAAAAATGGGATCGTAGCCGAAGCCTTTGCGGCCGGATTTTTCGCGCAGCACGCCGAGCGTGCGGTCGATCAGGCCTGCCTCGTCGGCTTCGTCCATACCGCCGTAGTGCGGCGCGTCCATGTGCCAGCCGTGGGCGATGATCTCATCGCCGCGCTCGACCAGCCGGTTCAGCAGGTACGGGTAGCGCTCGGCCAGCCGGCCGCAGACTGCGAAGGTCGGCCTGATGCCATAGCGATCGAAGGCTTTCAGGAAGCGGAAGATGCCCACCCGGTTACCGTATTCGCGCAGCGTGTAATGGCGCAGGTCGGGATAAGCCGTGGTCATGCCGCCGACCGGCGGAAACGGTTTTCCCTGCTGGTTCAGCGGGAAGTACTGCAGCGCGACGTTGACCCACAGCGCCAGGCGCTTGCCACCGGGCCACTCGACCGGCTTGCGTTCGGTGAGCATGGACCAGTCGTAGCGATCGTGGTCCATGCCATAGCTGCGGTGGGGATACTCGTAATAACTCTCGTCCAGCGGCATCACGCAGCTCCCTTCGCAGCGATGTCCGCGACCGCGGCATCGTAGTAGTTCTCGATGTAGTACTCGGCAATCTCGCGGCCGGTGGTGACCCACACGTCGCTGTGGCCGGTGATGTACTCCAGCGCCTCCTCGAAGGCTTTCAGCCGGTGCGGATGACTGACCTGGTAGGCATGCAGCGGCACACACATGACCACACCGTTGTCTGCGCCCTCGGCATACAGCCGGTCGAAGTTGGCCTTGATCATGTCGCCGTAGCGACGCGGTTCGATCTTGTTGACCACGTAGACAATCGTGTCGTTCATCTCCAGCGAGTACGGCACCGAGATGAATTTTTTGCCCGAGCGCACGTGCACCGGCGTCGGCTGGTCGTCGTGGAACAGGTCACAGGTGTAAATGCCGCCGGCCTCGGCAAACAGATCCATGGTGACCTCGGTATGGGTCAGCGCCGGCGCGAGGTAGCCGGAACACTGCTGGCCGGTGTGTCTGCGGATGGTTGCGACCGCGTCTTCGATCATCGCCCGCTCCTGGTCCTCGCTGGCGCCGTAGGTGTAGCGGGTGTTGTAGATGCCATGGCTGAAGAATTCCCAGTCGCGCTCCTTGCACAGCTCGATGATTTCCGGATGGTGTTTGCACAGTGCGGTGGACAGCGAAATCGAGCCACGCACGCCGTACTTGTCCAGCACCCGCATAATGCGCATATGCCCGACGCGGTTCCCGTAATCGCGCGTGGCATAGCCGTTCACGTCGGGTACCGGGCGCGGCCAGGCCTTGCGATGCGGATTCACCGCCGGGTCGAGCTCGTAGTACTCGATGTTCGGCGCGACCCAGAAGGCCACACGAGCGTCGCCGGGCCAGGTGATTTTCGGGCGGTTCTCGTAAGGCCAGTAGTCGTAGAGGCCGGGATCTTCTTTCATGGCTGCTCGTTCTTGTAATGACTCGCACGCGTCTGGCTGTGCGCAGGCTGTTTTGCACGGCCCGCTACATTACCCACCCCGCATGAATAATCAACGCCCGCCGGCGTCTGCTAAACCGGGGCGGCCGCTTTTAATCCGTCGCCCGGCACTGTAGAAACCGCCTGATGGCGACACAGATCAAGAACCGATGAGCGTTGCGGACCAAGACGAGCCCCGGCCCGGCGAGATTCGCAAAAACTGGAGCCTGTTGTTGGCCGCCGCGGTCGGTGTCGGCCTGTCGGTCGCTGCGATTCCGCCATTCGTGATCAGCGTATTCGCCGGCCCGATGACCGGGGAGTTCGGCTGGAGCCTGCAGTCCTATCAGACCGGCGGGCTGTTCATCGCACTCGGCATTCTCATTGCATCACCGCTGAGCGGCAGCCTGGTCGATCGCTTCGACCCGCGGCGCATGGCGCTCACCGGCCTGGTGGCCTTCCCGCTGGGCATCAGCTGCCTGGCGATGGTCAATGGCAATGTCTGGACCTTCTACCTCGCCATGCTGGTTGTCACCCTGGCCGCGGTCGGCGTACTGCCGGTCGTCTGGACGCGGATCATCAATGGTGTGTTCCGGCGGCAGCGCGGCCTCGCGCTCGGGCTGATGCTGAGCGGCAGCGGCCTCACCGGGATATTTCTGCCCGGGCTGGCGCAGGCGCTCATCGATGCGTTCGGTTGGCGCGGCGCATGGCTGGGACTGGCCGCACTGCCGGTACTGGTCGGGCTCCCGATCTGCTACTGGCTGCTGCGACCCGCGGCAGAACCCGTCGCGGCCAGCGACATGCCCGCGCAGTTCGATCCGCTGGCCGGCGTGGCGCTTGGTAGCGCGGTTCGCGGCTGGCGCTTCTGGGCGATGTTCTTAAGCTTCGCGCTGGTCTCCGCCTGCCTGGCCGGCTGGAACGCCAACCTGGTGCCAATCCTGACCGACAGAGCCTTTACCGCGCAGCAGGCCGCAGCGCTGGTTGGCATTCTCGGCGCCAGCCAGGCGAGCGGGCGCATCTTCGCCGGCTTTCTGGCCGACCGTTACTGGGCACCCGGCGTAGCCGCCTGTGCCTTTCTGATGCCGGCGCTCGGTGTGCAGCTGGTGCTTGCCGATGAGGTCACTGCACTGACTGCCGGTATCGCCATTGCCGCATTCGGCCTGGCCCACGGCGCCGAGTTCGACTTCCTCGCCTACCTGATCGCTCGCTACTTTGGCCTGAGGCACTACGGCAAGATCTACGGCCTGCTGGTCGTGCCGGTCAGCGTGGCGACCGCTTTCGGCGCGATCGCGATCGGCCGCACGCGCGACCAGACCGGCAGTTTCGATGCGGCCCTGGCCTGGATACCCGTATTGCTGGTGGCGGCGGCCGGTTTGCAGCTGTCTCTTGGACGTTATCCGCCCGCCGCGGCAGCGTCGTCGCCGACGACCTAGCGCAGATCTCGCGCCACGCGAAAGCCGAAGTACCCCATCAGCCGATCGCGAGGATCGCGCCCGGGCCATGCGATCCGGGCGCGTTCCGGCGCGGTCATCCAGGCCCCGCCGCGCACGGTGCGCTGCTGGCAACCGCCGCCGCCCCACTCCCAGGCCGAGCCATCGTTCGGCCGGCCGACGTGCGTCGGCGCGAAACAGTCCTGCGACCACTCCCAGACATTGCCGATCATGTCGTAGAGCCCGAAAGCATTCGCCTCGAACGATGCGACCGGCGCCAGGTCCGGATACCCGTCCCGGCATCCTGCCGGCGACCAGGGGAACGGAAAGACCTCGGCTGCATCCATGTCGTAGGTGTTGGCATAGCTGCAGGCCTGGTTGGCCAGCTCGCCCCAGAAGCGCGCCGTCGTCGTTCCGGCGCGACCGGCGTATTCCCACTCGGCTTCCGTGGGCAGCCGGTATTCAGTTCCGGACTTTTCCGATAGCCAGGCAAGGTAGGCCTGGGCGTCGTCCCAGCTGACGCAGCCAACCGGATGATCGTCGCGCGGCTCGGCCGGCTGATAGGGGTTACGCCAGGTGGCATCGTCGCGCTCGGCGAACTCGCCGTCCCACACCCGGCAGCCGCCGCGAGCCGGGTAGCCGGTCTCGTCGGCGAACTGCCTGAACTGGCCGTGGGTGACTTCGGTCCGGCCCATCAGGAACTTGTAGCCAATAGTGACCGGCACCGGCGGGCCCTCGCCCCGGTCCAGCTGGATTTCCCGGGCGTCCAGCGGGGTGCCCATGTCGAAGCTGCCCGGCGGGATCACCACGAGTTCCGGACAGACCGCGCAGTCACGGACTACTGTGCCGGCCGCCAGCTCCGCCGGTTGCGCGGCGGCAGCGGAGCAGCAGGCGATCAGCAATGCGCAGGCCCATCGCATCGGGATTGGCGCCTCGTCAGAACTCGCAGCCGCGGGCTTCGCGGATAGGCGGGCAGCCCGGGTGATTAGTGAACCAGTCCTTGACGTCAGCAACCGGCTCGACGTCGGCGTACTTGAGCATGATGTCGCAGAGATTCGCGAAGTGCGGGATCTCGTGCTTGTCGGCCACGCACTCTTCCGGAACGATGCTGCGGTAACCGGTAGACAGCGACGCGACCGCGCTGGCGCGTACGCAGCCCGAGGTCGAGCCGCCGGTCAGAATCACGGTGTCGACACGATGCCAGACCAGCAGCGACGGGATCAGCGTATCGTGGAACACGCTGGCCATGCGTTTGTTCAGCACCGCATCGCGGCTTCGATCGATATCCAGCCGCGGGTCGAGTTCCGCGCGCGGATCGCCGACCTTGATGTTCTGCAGGGAATCAGGCGTGTTGGTGCGCGTGCCCCAGACACCCGCGTCGTCGGCGTTGTCCATGTAGGCCACGTAGGTCCAGATCACCGGCATGTTCTTCGAGCGCGCCAGCGCCGAGAGCTCGTTGATGTAATCGATCTGTTTCGGGTCGGTCTGGTAGGCCGTCTTGTAGCTGTCGAGGTCGGTATAGGCGCGCTGCAGGTCGATATTGATCAGCGCGGCCTTGGTACCGAAGCCGAACTTCGCGCGGTTCGGGTTGGCCTTGACCTCGGCCCAGTACTGCCGGGGCGTCAGGTCGGAGGTCTGCATCACGGGCATGGCGGGTCCTTGTCTGTCGTTAATCCGCTGGGGAAAGCGGCGCGATGTTAGCAGGAAGGCCGGCCCGATCAGAGGCGTCGGTGCATCGATCGGTACCTCGCTTCAACAAATGTACCGGCAGCCCTGGCTAGCGCAACCTGAGGTAGCGCGTCGGCGGCGTGCCCAGCGGCGCATCGATCCAGCCTTCGACTCGCGGCGCGACCAGCACCTTGCTGACGTACCAGTAAATCGGCAGGATCGGCTGCGCATCGAGCAGCAGCGCCTCGGCCTCGATCAGCAGCCGCATCCGGGCCTCGGGATCGCCTTCGGCATTGGCGCGATCGAGCAGGTCATCGTATTCCGGGTCAACAAAGCGCGGCTGATTATTCGGGCTGTCGGAGCGGAAACGCTGCAGAAACACGTAGGGGTCGTCGAACACCGCGAAAATTCCGCTGCGCGCGACGACGAAGTCGCCGCCGCGCAGCTTGCCGAACACCGCTCGCCCCTCCACGTTTTCGGTTTGCAGGCGCACACCGATCTCGCGCCACATCGCCGCGAGCGCGACCATGATCTTGCGGTTCTCTTCCTGAGTGTCGTAGACCAGCGGCAGAACCAGCGGGCGCTCCGGACCGTAGCCGGCCTCGGCCAGCAGTTCACGCGCCCGGGCGCGCCGGCTTGCCATGTCGGCCTCGAGCTCGGGCGGTGTGTAGCCGGGGTAGCCGCCGGTTCCCGGAGTAATCAGTGAACGGGCCGGCAGCGACGACCCGTTGAGCACCTGGTTTGAAATCGCGTCGTGATCGGTTGCCAGCATCAATGCGCGGCGAATGCGCGCGTCGTCCACCGGCGACTTCGACAGGTTGAACACCAGGTGATAGTTCGCCTGTATCGGGTTTACGTGCAGCGCATCGGGCATGTTCTCCCGGATCCAGGCCATCTGGTCCGGCGGCGCAACCAGGATCGTGTCGAGCTCGCCGGCCCGGAACTGGCGAAACGCCGCGCCCAGGTCCTGCACCGGCCGCCAGTTCACCGCCTCGATCTCGACGTCGGCGGCGGCATGAAATCGCGTGTTCTTCTCCAGGCTCATGCGCACCTGCGGAACCCGCTCGATGAGTTGGTACGGACCGTTGGAGACCATGTTGCCCGGCTTGGTCCAGTCGCGCCCGTGTCGCTCTATCGCATGCCTCGGCACCGGCGTGCCCTGGCTGTTGGCGAGCAGCTGTATGAAGTAGGGGGCCGGCCGCTCCAGCCGGATCTCTACCGTACGCGCGTCCGGCGCACTCACGCCAAGGGTATCGGGTGGCTGCTGGCCGCGCGCTACGGCGCGTGCGCCCTCGATTACGAAGAACAGGCCCGCACCGCGCGCGCCGGTCGCCGGGTCGATGAGGCGGCGGAAGGAGTAGACGAAGTCTTCCGCGTTCAGCGGCTTGCCATCCGACCATAGCAGGCCGTCGCGCAGCCTGAAGCGATAAGTCAGGCGATCATCGCTGATCGCCCAGGACTCGGCGCAGCCTGGAACCGGCTCGCCGGCCCGGCCTCGCACCACCAGCCCCTCGACCAGATCGGACAGGATCGGCGAGGCGGGTGTGCCGGTACCGAGGTTCGGGTCGAGCGACGGCGGGTCGCTGGCCGCGCCGCGCTCGATCACGTTCGGATCCGCCGCTGTCGCCATTGCCGCAACCGCCAGCAGCGCCCATAGCCCGCGTGAGACAGGTATCGCCATGAAGAAATCTTCCGCCATTCGTGCCGGTCGCGCCAGCTGTTTCGGCCCGACGACGTTCGCGCACCCCGGCACCGATCGTTAAAATCCCGGTCCCTGCCCGTATCGAGCAAACCATGTCGACGCGCGTCCTGACCATCATCGCCTGCATACTGCTGTTTGCCGGGGGCATTTTCGCCGGTCTGCAGTTCGCCGGGAAACCTTCCGGCCCCGGACCTGGCGCACCCGAACTGCAGGTCGCGACTTACATGCCGGACGGTCGACCGCTACAGGACTTCCAGCTGATAGCGGCCGACGGCAGCGCACTGCGCAGTGTCGATCTCGCCGGAGACTGGACGGTCGTCTTCATGGGCTTCACGAACTGCGGACACGTCTGCCCGATGACCCTGTTTACCGTCAGCGAAGCGCTCAAGAAGCTGGACCGCCGCCCCGAGGTCCTGTTCGTGTCCGTCGATCCGGGCCGCGACACGCCCGAGCAGATCGCCGGCTACGTGGCCGGTTTCGACCCGGCGTTTCGGGGCGCCACCGGAGACGAGGCGCAGCTCGACCGCCTGGCCGAAAGCCTGGGCGCACCCTACTTCGTGTCTACCGACGACGGCCGCTACACCGTGGACCATTCCGGTGCACTGTTTGTGATCGATCCGGCCGGCCGGTTTCGCGCGCTGCTGAGCCCGCCGCATGATGCCGAGGTAATCGCCGCCGATCTCGGCGCGATACTGGCCGCGAGCTAGGTTCCCGCGCGCCGCCGGCTACAATCCGCGCACTACGGCGGAGACAGGCCCATGAACGACGAAGCCCGGCTGGAAACCCTGGAGATCAAGTGCGCGCATTTAGAGACCGCGCTGGAATCGCTGAGCGACGTGGTCTATCGCCAGCAGCAGGCACTCGACAAGTCACTGGCCATGGGCCGGGCGCTGGCAGCGCGCGTCGATGAGCTCGACAGCCGCGGGCCCGGCCGGTCGGCCGAGGAAGAGCGACCGCCGCACTACTGAGCTTGTCGACGGCTGTCCGCGTCGCATCGTGGAAATCCACGCTGACCCGCGCGCCGCGCTGACGCATCATTGCGGTATCCGCATCGATTTCGTGAGGAGCCCGTCATGCTTGCCAAGACTCCGCGCATCTTCCTCGGCATCGCCTTCATTTTGCTCGCCACCGCGACCATGCTCGGCGCCACCGGCGCGCATTTTCTCGCCGACCGGCTGACGCCTGACCGGCTCAAGGTTTTCGAGCAGGCCGTGCAGTTCCAGTTCTTCCAGGCGCTGGGTCTGATCGCGATCGCCGGTCTTGCCTACAAGCTGCCGGAGTCGCGCGCGATCAAGGTCGCCGGCTGGCTGGTGATTGCCGGCATTGGTTTCTTTTCCGGCAGCATCTACGCGACGACGGCCGGCGCGCCGCGCAGCATTGCCTTCATCGCGATGTTCGGCGGCTGGTCATTCCAGATTGCCTGGCTGACCATGGCCGCGGTGGTGCTGTTCGGCAAAGCCGCGCGGGCTTAAGCCTCTTCGCGCAGCCAGCGCTGCTTGGCCGAGTAGCCGAGCTTCCACAGCCAGGTCTCGGTGTAGAGGATCTTGTCGACCACGACCTTCAGCACCTGGCGCTGCATCGGCTGACTCGTGTCCATGCCGAGATCCTTGGCCCACTCCTGCCAGCGAAACACGCGCATGCCGTGTTCCCATCCCGGCTCGCCGACCTCGATGATCTGCGCGCGCCCGAACAGCTGCACGCCGCGCGCCGAGTGCCAGCCGTGGTAGTCACCGTGCACGGCCACGCACACGCGCGGCTCGCGCTGCATGGCTTTGAGCTTCGGCGTGCCGGGGTCCGGCAGCATGTAGATGTCCAGCCCGTCGGCCCAGTACTCGATCGGACTGGCGATGGGCTGGCCGTCCGATTTCGTGGTAGCCAGCACGCACATGTTGGTAGTGCCCAGTAACTGCTGCACACGGTCTTCCAGCTCCTCGCGTGGCAGCGGCTCGTCCGGCCACGGCGGCTCGACCCACGGGTAGGCGACGCTCATGACGGGTCATCCCAGGGCGTCATGATTTCCGGATCGGCCGCGGCAAAAGTCTTGTTGACCGTACCCGGGTCGTCCAGCGCCTGCACGATCAGCCGCGCCAGGTCGTCGCGACTGATGAAGCCGAACGCCTTGCGGTCTTCCGACAGGTAACCGCGACCGCTGCCGGGCTTCGGCACCAGCCCGCCCGGGCGGATGATGGTGTAACCCACGCCGGTTCCCTTCAGGTGATCCTCGGCCTGGGTTTTCAGCGGCAGCACCTTGCTCAGGAACATGCGCGACAGGATGTTGGCCGACTCGTAGCTGTCGCCGGAACCGATGGTAGTGATCAGGATCATGCGCGGAATACCCGCGGCCTTCGCGCCGTCGGCGATATTCGAATTGCCGACCCCGTCGGGCGGTGGCTCGCAGCTGAGGCAGCCCACGGTACTGATCACAGCGCGGAATTCCCGACTGGCCATCGCGTCGGCAATCGCCGGCGGATCCATCGCATCGGCAACCACGAGATCCACGCCCAGGGCCTCCAGAGCACTGCGGTCGGAGGTCTCGCGCACCGCAGCGGTGACCGAGTCGCCGCGCTCACGCAGGATCGTCGCCACCTTCAAACCGGTATTGCGGGTCGCGCCGAAGATCAGTACCGGCCGCGGATCCGGCGAGGTCGCGGCCATCGGCGGCAGGTCGTAGGTCGATTCCGGCGCTACAGCGCGCAGATCGAGGTACAGGTACAGCAC
>CBFCXA010000087.1:0-8949 GCA_965601985.1 uncultured Chromatiales bacterium
TCAGTGCCGATTCCAGCATCGTCAACGAGGCCGGCGCGACCTTCAATATCACCGGCGGCTCGCGATCGGTCTTTAACAACGGTCGCGTAAGCAATGAAGGCAGCATCGTGGTCAGCATGGATGCCGCCGAGGAAACGCTGACCATCAATCCGCGCGTCGAGAACAACGGCAGCATAGTGGCTCAGCAGGGTACCCTGCGCGTCAACGAAACAAACGGCAGCGGTGACTGGACCGCGGATGGGGGTGTCATCTCGGTCGCAAGCTCGGCCGCAGAGACAGACCTGGTGACTACCGGCACGGTCAGCGCCGACAACGGCGGCAGTGTCAATGTCGGAATCAGCGCCGAATTGCGGACCAGGGACCTGGTCATCGGCGAAACAGGTGCGTTCGAACAGGCATCGTCCAGCACTACCACGGTCGACGGCAATCTGCGGATGCTCGCCACCGACGAAGCCCAGCTCACGATCGACCCAAACTCCTCGCTGGTCATGGCCGGGGGCATCGGCGCGGTCGTAGACGAATGGGCTGACTGGGGACGTCTCGAAGTGGGTGGCCTGGATCTCGGCACCGATCCGGACAACAACGTTGGCGACCCCGACGGCTTCATCGATAACTTCAGCCTCGCGGAGCTGGTAATCGGCGAGGGCGCGTCGATCTTCCTGACCGACCAGGCCGACAACGGCAACCGCGGCGGTCCGCAGGGCCTTGCCGAGGCGCTCTACGTCGATACGCTGACCTTCGCCGATGGCGACGGCACGCTGAACCTGAACGGCCTGAACATCTACTTCAATGAGCTGGTCGGTGACCCGGATCAGATCATCAACACCGTCGTGCCGATCCCGCCGGCCATGGTCCTGTTCATGTCCGCGCTGGGCCTGC
The DNA here is from genome assembly GCA_965601985.1 of uncultured Chromatiales bacterium. Taxonomy (GTDB): domain Bacteria; phylum Pseudomonadota; class Gammaproteobacteria; order Steroidobacterales; genus J054. The sequence goes on from CBFCXA010000087.1 coordinate 880, forward strand.
TGGGCTGGGTGCGGCGGCGCGCGCACTGATAGAACGCAGGCGCTGCGTGCACACAGGCCCCCGCCGCAACCGGGGGCCTTTTTTTTCGGGCGCGGGCGGCGCTCAGCCGCGACCCCTGGACGCGTTCAGCTGATCCATCAGGTCCAGTGCCAGTGCCGCGCCAGGCAGATTCACCCCCAGGTCTCGCTGCAACCGGACTACCGTAGTCACACGTCGCAGGCAGGTACCATGAAACTGCCATTGCGGCTCAGTGTCGCGCAGCGGCTCGATGATGCCGTACTCGACCATCTCCTGGATCAGCCGCTCCTCCACGCCGCAGCGCTGCACGACTTCTTTTAGCGTTACCGTGGTCTCGTCATCCCACAGCATCGCTTCGTAGATTTCGGTCTCGCGCTCACTCATCCTTGCACTCCCATTCCGGCGCGCGGGTTAAAAGCCAGCTCTTCGCGCATCCGTGCATAAAGTTCACGCGCCGCATCGCTGTCGGCCGGCGGCTGCACTACCCGCAGCACCGCGTACAAATCACCCGGCGTCTTTGCCGGCAGGCCCCGCCCTTTCAGGCGCAAACGCGCCCCGGACTGCGAGTTCGCCGGGATCTTCAGGTCCACGGTCCCGGAAGGCGTCGGCACTTTCACGCTGCCGCCGAGCGCCGCTTCCCAGGGCGCCAGCGGCAGGTCCAGGTACACGTCCGCGCCCTCGGCGCGATACAGCGCGTGCGGCCGGAACGCGACCTCCAGGTACAGATCGCCGGCCGGGGCATCGCCGAGGCCCGGTGCGCCCTGCCCTGAAAGGCGGATCTGCTGCCCGGACCGCACCCCCTTCGGGATCTTGACGTTCAGCGTGCGCGCCCGGGTGCGCACATGGCCGTCGCGTGTGAGTTCGGGTACCTGCAGTGTGAGCCCGCGGGTGGCGCCGCGGTAGCTGTCTTCGATGTCGATCAGGACCTTCGCGTGATGGTCCTCTCCGCGCAGCGCCCGCGGACCACTGCGAAAGCCGCCGGCCCCGCCCGGTGCGGCACGGCCGAACAGCGATTCGAAGAACTCGCTGAAGTCCGCCGCATCGCCTTCACGAAAACCTCCGCCGGAATACTCGAAGCCGGCATCCCAGTCCGGCGGCGGCCGGAATTCCTGGCCCTGCTGCCAGTTCTGCCCGAGCTGGTCGTAGGCGGCGCGTTTCTCGGGGTCCTTGAGCACTTCATAGGCTTCGCCGACCTCCTTGAAGCGCTGCTCGGCCTCCGGCTCGCTGCTGACATCCGGGTGATACTTGCGCGCGAGCTTGCGGTAGGCGCGCTTGATCTCGTCCTGCGTCGCGTCACGGGCGACGCCCATGGTTTCGTAGTAGTCGTGGAACTCCATACGTCTATATAGCAGCCCCGCCGCGGCGTTTGCCAGCAGGCGCGGCGGAGAGCAGCGGCCCGAAGCGAAGTACACTAGGCGCAGCCAACAGGGGGAGGCCGCAATGGGCGAAAAAATCGACCAGTACATGGCGCTGGCACTGCAGCCGGTGCAGGTGGGGGCAAAAGAACGCGGCGATATCGGCCGCAACCTCGACCACATCGCGGAGCTTGCATTCGCGGCCAAGAATGTGACCGAGATCGAGCTGCCGGTGAAGCTGTACGCGATCCCGGAGGGCGCGTTGCAGGGCTTCACTGACGAGATCTTCGACTGGGATCACGTCGACATGGTCAGGCGCCTGGCCATCGATCTGCCCGGGCCGGAGACTCACTACCTGTCGGACATGGCACGCGGGCTCGATGCGTTTGTGGTTGCACAGGCCAAGGTCACCCACCCGGAGTTCCCGGAGCGTTTTTTCAACTGCGCCTTCGTGATCGACCCGCGGGGCGAGATCATCCACAAGCACTACAAGATGCAGGTGTTCGCGCGCGAGCACACCACCCTGCCCCACGACGTCTGGGACAAGTGGGTCGAGCTGTACGGGGAGGGGCTGGGTGCGTTCTTCCCGGTTACCGACACCGAGATCGGGCGCATCGGCTGCATCATCTGCATGGAGGGCAGCTACCCGGAAACCACGCGCGGGCTGGCGATGAACGGCGCAGAGATCGTGTACCGGCCGAGCTACCCGGAGCCCTACGTCGGCAACGGCCTGTGGGAAGTCCAGAACCGCGCCCGCGCGCTGGACAATACGATGTACATGATCTGCCCGAACCCGGCCGGCTATGCGCCGACGGCCGAGAGTGCCTACCCGCTGGACATGTTCGGCGGCGAATCAATGATCGTCGACTACCAGGGCCGGGTCATCGGCACGCACAAGGCCGGTGGCGGCGCTTCCTATGCCGGCGCGATCATCAACATCGAGGCGTTGCGCGAGTACCGGACCAGATCGCTGTGGGGCAACTGGATCAAAGACCTGCGCACCGAGCAGTACCGGCTGATCTACGACCAGCCGATCTACGAGAAGAACCGCGCGATGGATAAGCCGCCGGTGAAACACGCCGAGCACGACGAGTTTCTGCGCGGCAATATCGAGCTGCTGATCGAACGCGGCGTGTACCGGCCACCGAGCGATTAGCTCGCTGCTTGTTGTGCGGACAGCGGCTTTGCGGGATTACCCGGCGCGCGGCCAAAACGGGTAAGTTCCGCGTCTCCCGAGTCCGGTTCACGCCTGTTGGTATGAAAACATTCCTGAAAATCGCCGCAGCCGCGGTTGTGCTGGTGGTTGCCGGCGCCCTGGTCTTTCTGTACGGCTACCTGCCGCGGCAGCGCCCGGCGCCGGACTTTAAAGTAGAGATCACGCCGGAACTCATCGAGCGCGGCGAATACCTGGTCAACGAAGTCCTGCTGTGTAACGACTGCCACTCGGAACGCGACTGGACCAAGTACTCAGGCCCTGCTGTGCCACCGCTGGGCGCCGGCCGACCGTGCATGGACAAGGACACCAAGCCGGTCGGCATCGACTTCGGTACCGGGGGCTTTCCCGGGCGGCTGTGTATTCGCAACATCACACCGGATGTAGAGACCGGAATCGGCGCCTGGACCGACGGCGAGATTCTGCGTGCGATGCGCGAGGGCGTGAGCCGCAACGGCGAGGCGCTGTTCCCGATCATGCCGTGGTTCCTCTACAAATACATGTCGGACGAAGACGCGGCTGCCGTGATCGCGTACATACGCTCGCAGCCGCCGGTAAAGTCGTTCCGGCCCGATCGCCAGCTCGACTTCCCGCTGAATATCATTTTTCGCTTCTATCCGGAGCCGCTGGACGGCCCGGTCAGCGCACCGCCGCGCAGCGACACGGTGGCCTACGGCCAGTATCTCGGCAGGATCGCCCGCTGCGAGTTCTGCCACAGCGCCCGCATCCGGGGCGAAGTCGATCCGCGCCCGGACATGCTCTACGCCGGCGGCGTGCCCTTCACCATGGGCACCCACACGCAGCACTCGAAAAACCTGACGCCGCACCGGACCGGCATGGGCCCGTGGACCAAGGACATCTTCATCGCGCGCTTTCGCGCGCACACCGAGCCCTTCCCGGTCGAGGAGGAACAGAACTCCGAGATGAACTGGGTCGAATTCTCCGGCATGAGCGAAGAAGACCTCGGCGCGATCTGGGATTACCTGATGACGCTGCCGCCGAGGGAGCTGGTGCTGCTGGATCGCGCCGATTAACGGGGACTTTCTGCCCCCGTCAGCCTCCAAGCATCCCGAGCAATGCGGCGTTGACAGCGTCGGGCTGCTCCAGGCCGGGGAAGTGGCCGGCGTCGGGCACGATGCAAAGCTGCGCGCCCGGTATCCGCTCTGCCATGGCTTCATGCAGCGCCGGCGGGCACAGGCGATCATCCGCGCCGCATAACACCAGCGACGGACAACTGATACCGGTCAGCAGCGGGCGGTTGTCGGCCCGCTCGAGCAGCGCCAGAACCTGCGCGTTGAACAAGTCGGCGCCGGCGGCCAGCGCCATGTCGATAAGCAGCTGCTTCAGCGAGGCATCGTCGGCCCGCGCGCCTGACAGGTAGCCGGGCAGGAGTTCCTGCTCCACGACCTGTCGAAAGTCGCCGGCGAGCGCGCGTTGCGCCTGCTCGACGCGTTTACTCTCGCGCGGGATGTCTGCCGGGGCCGGATTGGTGTCCAGCAGGGCCAGCTGGGTCACACGCCCGGGCGCCTCGCGAAGGATCTCGAAAGCAACGACTCCGCCCAGCGAGTGGCCGGCCAGCGCAAAGGTTTCCGGCAGCTCCGCCAGCAGACCCCGGGCCACTTCGGTGATGCCGTCGAAACGATCGTAGCGCGGTAGCTGCACCGTGTAGCCGGCCGCCCGGAGCGCATCACGCTGCGGCTGCCACACGCGCTCGTCGCAGAGCAGGCCCGGCAGTAGTACAACCTGCCGGCTCATCTACGCTCAGCCAGTGCCGCAGGCCAGTCCGCGGGCTTCCTAGGCCGCCTCGTCGCGATACCGCCGCAGCCGGATATCTGCCTGTTCCTTGTGGCCGGCAAAACCCTCGAGCGCGCACAGCCGGCTGCAGTACTCGCCGATGTGCACCGAGGCTTCTTCGGTGATCCGCTGGTAAGTGCAGGTCTTGATGAACTTGCCGACCCACAGCCCGCCCGTGTAGCGCGACGCGCCGCGCGTCGGCAGCGTGTGATTGGTGCCAATGACCTTGTCGCCATAGGACACGTTGGTCTCCGGCCCGAGAAACAGCGCGCCGTAGTTGGTCATGTTGTCGAGGAAATACTGCGGGTCGCGGGTCATGACCTGCACGTGTTCCGAACCGATCTCGTCCGCCTTATCGACCATTTCTTCGTAGGAATCGCAGACGATCACCTGGCCGTAGTCGCGCCAGGCCTGGCCGGCGATTTCCGCGGTCGGCAAAATGGTCAGCTGGCGCTCGACCTCGGCCATGGTGTCGCGGGCCAGTTTCTCGCTGTTGGTCAGCAATACTGCCGGTGAGTTGGTGCCGTGCTCGGCCTGGCCGAGCAGGTCGGCGGCGCAGAGCTCGCCGTCTACGGTCTCGTCCGCAATCACCAGCGTCTCGGTCGGGCCGGCCAGCAGGTCGATGCCGACGCGACCGAACAGCTGACGCTTGGCCTCGGCGACAAAGGCGTTACCCGGGCCGACGATCATGTCGACCGGCGCGATGCTCTCGGTACCCAGCGCCATGGCGCCGATTGCCTGCACGCCGCCGAAGCAGTAGATCTCGTCGGCACCGGCCAGGTCCATCGCGACCACGATCGCCGGGCTCGGTTTGCCCTCGAACGGCGGCGCCGCCGCGATCACGCGCTTCACACCAGCGACCTTTGCCGTCACCACGCTCATGTGCGCGGACGCAACCAGCGGGTACTTGCCACCGGGCACGTAGCAGCCGACGCTGTTCACCGGCGTATTCTTGTGGCCGAGGATCACGCCGGGAAGAGTTTCCACCTCGACATCCTGCAAGGCGGACTTCTGGATCTCGGCGAAGTTTCGCACCTGCTCCTGGGCGAAGCGGATGTCTTCGATTACCTGCTCGTCCAGCGCCTGGTAGCAGGCGTCGATTTCCGCGCGGCTCAGGCGAAAATGCTGCGGCCGCCACTTGTCGAAGCGCTCGGAATATTCGAGCACCGCGGCATCACCACGCGCGTTGATGTCGGCCAGGATGTCCTCGACGATCTTGCGCACCTTGGCGTCGTCACTGGCGGCCTGCTCGTCGCTGATGCCTTCTTTCAGGTATTTGATCATCTGCCGTCCTCCGGGGCGGCCCGAACCAGTCATCTATTCGGGCGGGAATGACAGACAGTTTACTTGCTTCACCGAGCCAGGCGGACGGGCACCCGCAGGTTGCCGAAATGCCCCGGCGCCGTAAAACGCGCCGTAAAACGTGCCGGGTCTATTTTCTGCACCGGAAGATGTCTCCGGAGCACCGCAGCGCACAAACTCCACCGGTCAGTCATCCGCGTCCTGGCGCCCGGCCGGTGATACCGGCACCGGAGCCGCCCTGCGCAGGGCGGCACTGTCCAGCAGGACGCTGTTCAACGCAGGCCCGACCCGCAGCCTCACGCCGCCGACCTCCAGGTCGCTGAATTCCGGCGGCACCACGACAATCTCACCCGACGCCACCGACTCGGCCAGGTCCTCGGCCGGCATCCTTACCAGGCCCGGATCGAGACGACCTTCGGTCCAGCCGGATCCGGACCGGTAATACAGCGTGCCCATCAGCGAGCCGTTCTCGAACACGCGCAGCAGCGCATACTCGTCCTGCCCGTCGTTGTTCAGGTCAACTGCCAGCAGAACGGACGAACTCAGGGGCTGGCCATAGACCGCAGCGCCGCGTTCCAGCTGCAACATGAGGTCAGGTGGAACCGCGAGGTCCGGCGGGCGATATTCGAGTTTCTGGAGAAACTCAGCCGGGGTCTGGACCATGCGCGCGGCCGCCGACGGCACCGGGTTTTCGATCCGGGCCAGCAGCGCCGGATCGGAATCGCCGATCTCCAGCTTGATCTGCTCGAGTGCGAGATAGCCCGGGCGCGCCAGTGAGTTACTGAAGTAGTAGAAATCGAGTTCTGATCGCTCGATCACACCGGCTTCGACGCGGGCCAGCTGACTGCGAACCGCGAGCTTGCGAAAGTCCAGCAGCGGCGAGTTGGCCAGCAGCAGAATCGCCAGCATCACCCAGCCCATGCCGGTATTGACCCGGGCCAGCGTCTCCGGCCAGGCATCGCGACGGCGCAGGATGCCCCAGGCATAGCCCAGCGCGAACAGCGTAAGCAGCGACCAGACGACCACCGCCCAGCTGCGCTGCACCGAGAGGCCGTACTGATCGATGCGCAGCACCAGGCCATACAGACTGATCGCACTGACGGGCAACAGCGTGAGCAGGCCTGCATAGACCAGCCGATGAATCACGGCCGGGTACGGCGACTCGTCGCGGCCGTCCTGGTACACCGCGTTGACGAAGAACAGCGTCAGTGCAGTCAGCCAGAGCAGCAGTGACGTACCGCGACCGGTTGCCCAGAGTACCGACAGGCCGGTTACCGGCAGGGCCAGCAGGAACAGCGTTGCAACCAGCACCACCACCGGCAACAGCAGCTTGATCAAGCCGCGCAGCAGTCCGGCGATGTTGTCGATCACACGGGTCAGCTCGCGGAAGATCACCACGCCGAGGCCGAAAGCGAAGCTCAGCACCGGGAACCGGAACCAGTCCTCGCTGAACAACTCCGCAAAGAAATCGATCTCGATGACCTTGAACAGTGCGCCCCACAGTGCCAGCACCGCCCAGAAGGCGAGCACGAACAAGCCGCCCAGCGCGGTCACCAGGAAATTACGCCAGGAGAAAGTGAACAACACCTGGTAGGACAGCGGCAGGTCTGACGCGCGCTGCTGCAGATACATCAGCACTTTGTACGATGCGATCGCGACGCTCAGCGCGAATACACCGGTCAGCGCATTGATCGAGAAAGCGTCTACCGGTGTTGCCTGGTAGCCGGTGTACACCGCAACAAATACGAGCACCGCGGCAAAGGCTGCAGTCAGCAGCGCAACGCGACGCTGATTGCCGCGGTCGAGTGACAGCAGCACCACAACAGGCAGAATGATCGCCAGCGTCCACAGCGGAAACGACCACAGCGGCGCATCGCTCGGCCAGCTGTCGGTTTCCACCGACTTGTAGAGCGCGAACAGAGCCAGTCCCTGCAGCGTTGCAATCGCCAGCATCCAGTTGCGCGGCAGTGCTCTTTTTTCGGTCATTGATTTCAGCACTGGGGACATTCTGCAATTCCTGCGGAATTGCAGAATGTCCCCGACAACTCAGTTACCCGCAACGCGCTCCAGGAACGGCAGCGCCAGTTCAGCGCTCTGCGCCCCGCATTCCAGTGGCAGCATGTGGCCGCAGTCGGGCACGACGATCAGCGTTCGGTCCTCGGTGGCCAGCATGTCCAGCGCCTCGAAACCCACCGTTTCCAGCGGCATTTCCTCATCGAACTCAGACCAGGTCAGCAGCGTCGGGACAGTAATTTTCGCCAGATCGTCGGGGGCGCGGGTGAACATCGTCTTCGCAGTCATCGGCGAGCTGCGCGGCGGCATGCGCTGTGCCCGGTTGTTCAGGTCAGTCCAGCGGGCCACGTAGTCATCGGCAATGCGCGCGTCAAC
>CBFCXA010000088.1:0-8848 GCA_965601985.1 uncultured Chromatiales bacterium
GTCGGCCTTGCTCGGCAACGAGCACTTCCGCTTCATCTACGACGATGCGCCGGCCTGACGCCGGGCTGCTTGTGCGACGCCCGGCGAGCGTTTACCGTTCCGGCTCATGGACCTGAAGTTCCTCGATTTCGAGCAACCCATCGCCGAACTGGAGGCGAAAATTGAGGAACTGCGCTTCGTTGACAATGACTCGGAAGTCAACATCGGCGACGAGATCGCCAAGCTCCAGTCCAAGAGCGAGTCGCTGACGCGCAGTATCTTTGCCGACCTGTCGTCCTGGCAGGTCGCGCAGGTCGCCAGGCATCCGCTGCGGCCCTATGCGCTCGACTACATTCGCGCGCTCGCGCCCGACTTCCAGGAACTGCATGGCGATCGGCAGTACGGCGACGATCCGGCGCTGGTCGGCGGCATCGGCCGCGTGGGCGGCAAGCCGATCATGCTGATCGGTCATCAGAAAGGTCGCGACACCCGGGAGCGGGTGCTGCGCAATTACGGGATGCCCAAGCCCGAGGGCTATCGCAAGGCGCTGCGGCTGATGGATCTCGCCGAACGTTTCTGTTTGCCGATCGTTACGCTGATCGATACACCGGGCGCCTACCCGGGGGTCGGCGCTGAGGAGCGCGGCCAGAGCGAGGCGATTGCCCGCAACCTGTTCCGCATGGCCCGGCTGAAAACGCCCATCGTGGCCGCGGTGATCGGCGAGGGCGGGTCCGGCGGCGCCCTGGCAATCGGCGTGGCTGACCGTCTGATCATGCTCCAGTACAGCGTGTACTCGGTGATCTCGCCCGAGGGCTGCGCCAGCATCCTGTGGAAGAGCGCGGAGCGCGCGGAAGAAGCCGCCGAGGCCATGGGCATCACCGCGCCGCGCCTGCAGGAACTGGGGCTGGTCGACGAAGTTCTCGAAGAACCCCTGGGCGGGGCGCATCGGGATCCGGACGCCATGGCCGAGGCCCTGCAGAACGCGCTGGTTACACACCTGGCTGAACTCGAACAGCTGGACAGCGACGAACTCCTTCGCAGTCGCCGCGAACGCCTGGACAGTTTCGGGCGCTTCAAGGAGAGCTGAGCGGGGCACTGCCTGTATGGCATCACCCGACCTGCAACTCGAGCAAGCGCTGGCCGCGTCCGCGCCAGGCTCGGCCGACGTCTGCGTCGCGTTCAGCGGCGGCCTCGATTCCACCGTTTTGCTGCACGCGCTTGAACGCTTGCATCGCGCAGGTCAGCTGCGCGGCCTGCGTGCCGTTCATGTAGACCATGCTCTGCAGTCGGCCAGCGGTGACTGGGGGCGGCACTGCGAGGCGTTCTGTGCGCGCCTGGGCGTGCCGTTGACCTGCCTGTCCGCCGGCAGCATCGACGTGTCGCAGGGTGGACTGGAAGCGGCCGCGCGTGAGGCGAGATATCGCGCATTGCGCGCGCAGCTGCGCGAGGGCGAGTGGCTGGCGACCGCGCATCACCAGGACGACCAGGCCGAGACCGTGCTGCTGCGGCTGCTGCGTGGCAGTGGCCCGGCAGGTCTGTCGGCTATTGCGCCGCTGGCCGAGTTCGGTACTGGGCGCCTGTGGCGGCCATTGCTGGACCTGCCACGCGCGGTCCTGCGCGAATGCGCGGTTTCGGCCGGCCTCGACTGGTGCGAGGACCCGAGCAACCAGGACACTGCCTTCGAACGCAACTACCTGCGCGCCGAAGTCATGCCGTTGCTACGCAATCGCTGGCCGGCAACGGCTGTGGCGCTGGCGCGCAGCGCGGCATTGTGCCGGGAGAGCCTGGAGCTGCTGGATGAACTGGCGGCGATCGACCTCGCTGCCGCCGGGCGCGGTGGTCGACTGGCTGTCGATGCACTGGCGCAGCTGTCGCCCGCCAGGGCCCGGAACCTGCTGCGCTTCTACCTGCGCCGCAATCGCTGCCAGGCACCGGGCGCCCATGCGCTGGACGAAGGACTGCGCCAGTTGCTGCGTGCGCGCCCGGATGCCGAGCCGCGCCTCGTTTTTCCCGGCGGGGAATTGCGCCGCTATCGCGGGCGCATTTACCTGGTGCCCGATCATGCAGCGTCGCTCGCCGAGAGCGTGATCGCCTGGGACGGCCGTACCAGTCTCGACCTGGCGCGGGGCGGTTTGCTGAGCCTCGGCCCGGACGGCGATGGCGGACTCGATGCCGCGATCCTGGATCGGCGGTTAACGGTGCGCTATCGACGGGGCGGCGAGCGCTTGCGCCGGCCCGGTCACCGGCATCGACAGTCGCTCAAGAAGTTGTTGCAGGCGGCCGGCGTGCCGCCCTGGATGCGGCCGCGTATTCCGCTGCTGTATGCCGGCGATGAGCTGCTGGCGGTCGGCGACCTCTGGGTCAGCGCAGAGGCCTGTGCGCCCGCCGGCACACCCGGACTTCGCCTGCGCTGGCGTGAGCATGCACCGCTGCGCTGAAGTGCAGCGCGCGTTGAGCTGATAGGGCCGATCTGGTACCGTCATCCCAAGTCAAAAAGCTTCATTTTTGGAGTCTTCATCAGGCCGGAGCGAGCTTTCCTGTCCGCGCATTACCTGCGGGTGACGGGACAAAAGCCACTCCGGCCGACGTGTTTTTGCGCCCGGATGCGGCGCGGGTCAGGGACTTAAGATGCGGACATGGGTTGGTCCGCCATTTCGGAGGTCGTGCGGATGAGGTTGTGCCGATAATGCCTCGCTTTGTGTTCGTAACCGGTGGTGTGGTGTCGTCGCTCGGCAAGGGCATCACGTCCGCCTCGCTCGGTGCGATCCTCGAGGCGCGCGGCTTGAGCATCAGCATGATAAAGCTCGACCCCTACCTGAATGTCGATCCGGGCACCATGAGCCCGTTTCAGCACGGCGAGGTTTTCGTTACCGAAGACGGCACCGAGACCGACCTGGATCTCGGTCACTACGAACGCTTCGTCAACACGACGACCGGACGGCACAGCAATTTCACGACCGGGCGCATCTACGGCAGCGTGATTGCCAAGGAGCGGCGTGGCGATTACCTGGGCGCGACCGTGCAGGTGATTCCGCATGTCACCGACGAGATCAAACGCAGTGTGATGCTCGGCGCCGGCGATGCGGATGTCTGCATCGTCGAAATCGGCGGCACGGTCGGCGATATCGAGTCGCTGCCTTTCATGGAAGCCATCCGGCAGATGGGCGTGGACCTAGGGCCGCAGCAGGTCACCTATGTGCACCTGACCCTGGTCCCGTACATCGCAACCTCGGCCGAGATCAAGACCAAGCCGACGCAGCATTCGGTAAAGGAGCTGCGCTCCATCGGTATTCAGCCCGACGTGCTGGTCTGCCGCTCAGATCATCCGCTGCCGGAAGAACAGCGGCGCAAGATCGCGCTGTTTACCAACGTGCAGGAACGCGCGGTGATTTCGGCCATGGACGTGGATGACATCTACCGGCTGCCGATGGTGTTTCGAGACCAGGGCTTCGACGACATCATCTGCGAGCGGCTCGGCCTCGATGTGCCAGCTGCCGATCTGTCGCCCTGGCAGGCCGTAGTCGAAGCCAAGAAGAACCCGCAGGCCGAGGTCACGATCTGCATGGTCGGCAAGTACGTCGACCTGCGCGATTCGTATATATCGCTGAGCGAAGCGCTGATTCACGCAGGCGTACGTACGCGTACGCGGGTGAACATCCGCTACATCGAATCGGAGCACCTGGAATCCGCAGGGGCCAGCCTGCTGGAAAGTGCCGACGCTATCCTGGTACCGGGCGGCTTCGGCGATCGCGGTTTCGAAGGCAAGATTTTAGCGGCCCGCTATGCGCGCGAAAACGGCATTCCTTATCTCGGTATCTGCCTCGGTCTGCACGCAGCCGTGGTCGAGTTTGCCCGCAACGTTGCCGGTCTTGCCGACGCCAACAGCACGGAGTTTCAGGCCGATACGCCGAACCCGGTGATCGCGCTGATCACGGAGTGGCAGGACCTCGACGGCAGCACGCAGGCGCGTAGCGAGGAATCTGATTTAGGCGGCAGCATGCGGCTGGGTGCGCAGGTCTGCGATCTGGTGCCGGGGAGCCTGGCGGCGCGGGCATACGGCGCGGAACAGATCTACGAGCGTCACCGCCATCGCTACGAAGTGAACAACGGCTACCTGGACCGTCTCGGCGACGCCGGCCTGATATTTTCCGGACGCTCCGCCGACGGGCTGGTCGAAGTCGTGGAACTGGCCGATCATCCCTGGTTCCTGGCCTGCCAGTTCCATCCGGAGTTCACCTCCAATCCGCGCGACGGGCACCCGCTGTTCACCGGGTTCATTACCGCCGCCCGCAGTTTCGGCGCCGAGGAGCTCAAGGCTGCCGCGCGGGCATGAAGCTCCTGGATTTCGAGGCAGGACTCGATCAGCCGCTGTTCCTGATCGCCGGGCCTTGCGTGGTCGAAAACGAGTCGCTGGTGCTGGACATCGCGGGACGCCTGCGCGAAATCTGTGCGCCGCTGGGGATCCCGCTGATCTTCAAGGCGTCCTACGACAAGGCCAATCGTTCGTCGGCCGGCAGCTTTCGCGGGCCCGGCATGGAGGAGGGCCTGCGCATACTGGCCGAGGTCAGGCGCCAGCTCGACCTGCCGGTACTGACCGACGTGCACGAGGACACGCCGATCGACGAAGTCGCCGAGGTGGTGGACGTGCTGCAGACGCCCGCATTCCTGTGTCGCCAGACCAATTTCATCCTGCGCGTTGCCGCAGCCGGCAAACCGGTGAATATCAAAAAGGGGCAGTTCCTGTCGCCGGCCGAGATGGGCAACGTCGTGGATAAGGCGCGCAGCACGGGTAACGACGCGATCATGGTCTGCGAGCGGGGTTTCAGTTTCGGCTACAACAATCTGGTTGCCGACATGCGTTCACTCGCGATAATGCGCGACACCGGCTGCCCGGTAGTGTTCGATGCGACGCATTCGGTGCAGCTGCCCGGTGGCAAGGGCACGGCTTCCGGCGGTCAGCGAGAGTTCGTGCCGGTACTCGCGCGCGCAGCGGTCGCGACCGGCGTGTCCGGCTTGTTCATGGAAACCCACCCAGACCCGACAGTGGCGCTGAGCGACGGGCCGAACGCCTGGCCGCTGGACCGCATGCATGGGCTGCTGGAAACGCTGGTCGCACTCGACCAGGTGGTTAAGTCGCGTGATCTGCCGGAGCAGGCGCTGTGCGGCTGAAGAATTCGTTTTTGAAGATGAGGATTACATGAGCCAGATCGAATCGATCCACGGCCGCGAGATCATCGATTCCCGCGGTAATCCGACCGTCGAGGCCGATATCCGCCTGGCTTCCGGTGCCTTCGGGCGGGCTGCCGTACCGTCCGGCGCGTCGACCGGCACGCGCGAAGCCGTCGAGCTGCGCGACAAGGATCCGGAACGCTACCTCGGTAAGGGCGTGCGCCAGGCCGTGGCCAACATAAACGGCGAGATCCGCGATGCGCTGACGGGCCTTGAGGGCGGCGACCAGGCCGGCCTGGACGCGCGCCTGATCGAGCTCGATGGCAGCGACAACAAAGGCCGGCTGGGTGCCAACGCATTGCTCGCGGTTTCACTGGCGACTGCGCAGGCAGCGGCCGCCGAGCAGGGCCTGCCACTGTTTCGCAGGCTGTCGGCCGATGCGCGCATGATGCCGGTGCCGATGATGAACATCATCAACGGCGGCGCGCATGCAGACAACAGCGTGGACATCCAGGAATTCATGATTCTGCCGGTCGGTGCACCGTCGTTCGGCGAAGCGATGCGCCAGGGCGTCGAGGTGTTTCATGCACTCAAGGCGGTGCTGCACGGACAGGGCCTGAGCACCGCGGTCGGAGACGAGGGCGGGTTCGCGCCGGACCTGCCGTCGAATGCTGCCGCGCTGGATACCATCATGCTCGCTATCGAGAGCGCCGGATTGCGTGCCGGCCAGGACATCTGCCTCGGGCTGGACGTGGCGAGTTCCGAGTTCTATGCAGACGGGCGCTACACGCTCGAGTCGGAAGGCAAGACCTTCGACGCTGACGGCTTCGCCGGTTTTCTCGGCGAGCTGGTGCGGGACTACCCGATCGTGACCATCGAGGACGGCATGTCGGAAGACGACTGGGACGGCTGGCAGGCGCTGAGTGAGGCGCTGGGCGGGCAGGTGCAACTGGTCGGCGATGATCTGTTCGTGACCAACACGTCGATTCTCGAGCAGGGTATTGCCCGCGGCATTGCCAACTCCATCCTGATCAAGCCCAACCAGATCGGCACGCTGACCGAGACGCTGGCCGCGATCGATATGGCCGTCGATGCCGGCTATTCGGCAGTCGTGTCGCATCGCTCCGGCGAGACCGAGGATGCGACCATCGCCGATATCGCGGTTGGCACGCGCGCGACGCAGATCAAGACCGGTTCGCTGTGCCGCTCCGATCGCATGGCGAAATACAACCAGCTGCTGCGCATCGAGGAGCTGCTGGGCAGCGACGCGCAGTACGCCGGCCGCGACGCGTTTCCGATCAAGGTTTGAGCGCATGCATCGACGCCCGCTAAGCTTGCGCATCACCCTGGTCGGGTTGTGTATCGCACTGGTTTTGCTGCAGCTGCGCCTGTGGGTTTCCGAAGACGGGTTTGCCGAGGTTAGCCGGCTGAGCGCGCAGACCGAATCGCGTCGGCAGGAGAACCGGGCGCTGGCAGAGCGTAACGCGCGTCTGGCCGCCGAGGTGCGCGATTTGAAACGCGGCGACACCGCGCTGGAAGAACGCGCGCGATCGGATCTCGGCTTCGTCGCTCCCGATGAAAGCTTCTACATCATCGGCGACCCTGCGTACTCCGACTGACACCGGTCTGCCGGATGAGGAGCGCCGCTTGTTGCGCAGCGGGGCCGACTGGCCTGCGCTGCCACGGGCCTGGGGCGACGGCGTCATTAGTGGGCGTTTCCGGGTATCGCCGGACGACTTCCGCGTCTGCGAGCAGCTGGCCTTCGAGCCCGGCGGCGGCGGCGAGCATCTCTACCTGAAGATACGCAAGTCCGGTTGCAATACGGCCTGGGTCGCGACGCAGCTGGCACGCCGGCTCGGATTGAAGCCCCGGGCGGTCGGCTATGCCGGGCTCAAGGATCGCCACGCCGTGACGGAGCAATGGTTCAGCCTGCATCTGCCGGGCATCGCCGATCCGCAATTGCCCGAGCTCGAGGGCGTCGAATACCTCGCGCAGCTTCGCCACCGCGCCAAGCTGCGAATCGGTGCGCTCAGCGGCAATCGATTCCTGCTGGTGCTGCGCGATTGTGCCGGTGAGCATGCCGCACTGGAGACTCGACTCACGCGCATCAGCGACCAAGGCGTGCCCAACTATTTCGGGCCGCAGCGCTTCGGGCATGGCGCGCAGAATCTCGAGCTACTCGACGAACCCGGCGCATTCCGCGATCGGCGACGTCGGAGCTTCGGGCTGTCGGCCCTGCGCTCGGCGCTGTTCAACGGCTATCTTGCCGAGCGGGTCCGGCAGGGCAGCTGGAACGTCCGGCTCGAGGGCGAGCGCGCAAAACGCGACGACGACCAGACCGGTACCGGATTGCTCTGGGGCCGCGGCGAAAATTTCAGCGAGGGCGCGGCACAGGGTGCCGAAGACGCCTGGTACGAGCGCTTGCCGGCCTGCTGTCGTTTGCTAGAAGACCAGGGTATGGAACTGCAGCGCCGCAAGCTGCGCGTGCGGCCCCTTGAACTGGAATGGCAACGCGACGACGATCGCGTCAGCTTGAGTTTCATGCTGCCGAAAGGCGCGTACGCCACCGCGGTGATCCGCGAGCTGGGCGATCTGGCCGATGCTGCGGCCGAGGA
Source organism: uncultured Chromatiales bacterium (assembly GCA_965601985.1). GTDB lineage: Bacteria > Pseudomonadota > Gammaproteobacteria > Steroidobacterales > J054. The sequence goes on from CBFCXA010000088.1 coordinate 7,764, forward strand.
GATCTGAATGTTACAGGTAACCGATCACGAAGGACTGCGGGAAATCCGCATGGATCGCCCGCCGGCCAATGCGCTGAACCTGGAGATGGTCAGCCTGCTGCGCGACGCGGTGGGCGCTGCCGCCAACGAGTGTGTGCCTGCGCTGGTGTTGTCGGGGCGAGAGGGCATGTTCAGCGGCGGCCTCGACGTGCCCGAGCTGCTGGGCGAACCACGGCCGGTAATCGCCGACTTCTGGCAGAAGTTTTTCGCGCTGACCCACGCGCTGGCCGATGCGCCGATGCCGGTTGCAGCGGCAATAACCGGCCATGCGCCGGCCGGCGGCGCGGTATTGGCCCTGCATTGTGATTATCGGGTCGGCGCGCTGGGCAATTGGAAGATGGGGCTGAACGAGGTTCAGGTTGGCCTGGCTGTCCCGTCCACCATCCTGCAGGCGCTGGCCGACCAGGTCGGGCTGCGTCGCGCTCGCCGCCTGACCACCGCCGGCCGTATGGTCGAGATGGCCGAGGCGCTCGAAATTGGCCTGGTCGACGAACTGGTTGCCGCGGAGACGGTCGTTGAACATGCACTGGACTGGTGCCGGGAACTCACCCGGCTGCCGCCGATCGCGATGAATGAAACCCGGCGGCTCGGTAAAGCGGATTTTCTCGCGCGCCTCGCCGCTGCCGATGATGCGGCAACCGCCACCGAGTACTGGTTCAGCGACGAGACGCAGGCTGCGATGCATGCGCTGGTCGAGCGCCTTTCGGGTGGCGCCTAGCGCCGCAGTAACACGTAGATCGCGCCGGTGCCGCCGTGGCGCGGCTGTGCGCTGGCAAAAGCCAATACGGCGTCCCAGTTGCGCAGCCAGTTGTTGACCCTGGCTTTGAGAACCGGGCCGCGCTGGCCTGAGCCCAGGCCTTTGCCGTGAATTACGCGTACGCACTGCACGCGGTGCTGCACGCAGTCGGCGATGAAGGCGCGCAGCTCGATCTTTGCTTCGTCCGAGCGTAGTCCGTGCAGGTCGATCTCGTCGCGAACTGCGAACTCGCCGCGGCGCAGTTTGCGGAATACCCGGTCGGAAATGCCGGGGCGGCGGAAGACCAGTT
>CBFCXA010000089.1:0-8652 GCA_965601985.1 uncultured Chromatiales bacterium
GCGGCTTCCAGCCGCTGACCCTCGGCCGCGAGGTCGATGGCCTGGCCGCCGGTCATGCCCTCTGAACCGCAGGCCTCGGCCAGGATGCGTACCAGGCGTACCTGCGAGTCCGGGTGGGCGGTCAGTGCAGGCGAGGTCGCCAACACCTGGAAAGCCAGCGGCTGCAGTGCGTCGGCGGCCAGAATCGCGGTGGCCTCGTCATAGGCCTTGTGCGTGGTTGGACGGCCGCGCCGCAGGTCGTCGTCGTCCATCGCCGGCAGATCGTCGTGGACCAGCGAGAACGCATGCATCAGCTCGATCGCGACCGCCGGCGCGTCGAGCACCTCCGGATCGCAGTCCGTGATCTCGCCGGCCGCATAGACCAGCAGCGGGCGGATACGCTTGCCGCCGCCGAGCACGGAGTAGCGCATCGCCTCGTGCAGGGTCGACGGCGGAATCTCGACCGCGGGCAGCCAGTGATCCAGCGCGCGTTCGACTCGTTCCTGGTAACCCTGAATTCGCTTCTCGAAGCTCATGCGCTCCCCAACGCTGCGGCCGAGCGGCAAGGATAGTGCCTCGCGCAGGCCCCGCCAAACGATTAATTCGGGCGGGGCCTATAATCGCCGCTTCGTCGGCGGCGGATTCGTTCATGATCAGGCAGTGCGCGAGCGCGAGCGCGCATCCCAATGTCGCGCTGATCAAATACTGGGGCAAGCGCGACACGGGTCGGAACCTGCCGGCGGTAGGCTCGTTGTCGATCACGCTGGGTGCGATGCAGACGCAGACGAGCGTGTGCTTCGACGACGCGCTGACCGAAGACAGTTTGTTGCTGGACGGTAAGCCGGCCGTCGGCGAGCAGCCGCGCCTGCGCGCCTGTCTGGATGCGCTGCGAGGGCTTGCCGGTGACGGGCGCTGCGCGCGGATCGAATCCTCGAATGACTTTCCCACTGCAGCCGGGCTGGCCTCGTCCGCGTCCGGTTACGCGGCGCTTGTCGTCGCCGGCGCGGCCGCGCTCGGGCTTGATCATAAGGATCCGCGGCTGGTCGACGTCGCGCGTATCGGCTCCGGTTCCGCGCCGCGCTCTTTGTTTGGCGGCTTCGCGTTGCTGCGCGTGGTCGGTGACGACACGCATTGCGAACAATTACTGCGGGCGGATGACTGGCCGCTGCAGGTGGTGGTTGCGGTTACGCGCGAGTCCGGCAAGTCGGTGACCTCGCGCGACGGCATGCGCTCGAGCCGCCTGACGTCGGACTTTTATCCGGCCTGGGTTGACAGCCATGCAGCGGATCTCGATGCGGCGATCAGCGCGGTGGCCAAACGCGATTTCGAACAGCTGGCCGACCTCAGCGAACACAGCTGTTTGAAGATGCACGCGGTCATGATGTCCACCCGTCCGCCGCTTTTGTACTGGTCGCCGGCGACGCTGGCCTGCGTCCACGAGATCCGCGCCATGCGCAACGAAGGCCTGGGCGTGTTCTTCACCATCGATGCCGGGCCGCAGGTCAAGGCGGTTTGTCTGCCGGACGCGCGCGATGCGGTCTGCGCCCGGCTCGAGGCACTGCCGGGCGTATTGCGGCTGATCCCCGGCGGCCTGGGCGGCCCGCCGGACGTTGCCCGCATCGATGCCTGAGGCATCCGCGCCGGGCAAGTTGCTGCTGAGCGGCGAGTATGCGGTGTTGCGCGGCGCGCCGGCCGTGAGTGTCAGCGTCGGGGCTCGGGCGCTGGCGCGTGTCGAGCAGCTGCCCGGTCCGGCCGCGTTGTTCGATGCGGCGAGCGGAACGTCCTGGCCGTTTGACTGGACCCCTGAGGCCGGACTGCTCTGGCTGGCAGAAGATCCCGGCGAGCGCGGCCGCCTGCCCGCCGCGGTTCTGGACACACTCGCCGGCATCCCGGGCCTGCCGGCCTGGCCGAAACACTGCCGGTTGCAGCTCGACACCGATGCCTTCACGGCCGGTCAGTCCAAGTACGGTCTCGGTTCCAGCGCCGCGCTGACCGTCGCGCTGACCGCCGTCGCGGCCGAGCTGCTCGGCCTGCCAACCGACCGGGCCGCGCTGGCGCCGATCGCGGCCCGGGCGCATCGACTGTTTCAGCACGGCAGCGGCAGCGGTGTCGACGTGCTGACAGCGCTGCACGGCGGACTGGTTTGTGTACAGCCCGACCAAGAACCACCGCAGGCCGAAGCGCTGCGCTGGCCGAGCGGCCTGTCCATGGTCATTGCCTGGTCGGGGCGTCCGGCGTCTACGCCGGCGCTGATTGCAGCTTTCGACCGGTTTGCAGCCAGTGACTCGGCGACCGGTCTACTGGACGCGCTGGAGGGTAGTGCAGGCGAGGCCGCTGCGGCCTGGCGCGCGGCCGACATCGGGCAGATTCTCCGCTGCACCGGCAACTATGCGTCCAGCCTGGCCGCTCTCGACGAAGCCGGCAACATCGGCATCGTCACCGACGAACACCGGCGCCTCGCCGACATCAGCGCGGCGGCCGGTGCGGTCTACAAGAGTTCGGGTGCCGGCGGCGGCGACCTCGGTTTTGCCTTGACCGACAGTCCGTCAACCGCCTCGCGCCTGCGGCAAGACTTTGCTGCGGCGGGGTTCGATGTGCTGGATATGGAAACGGTAGTCAGCGGGCTCGAGCTGAGCCGCTGAAGAAAAGCTACTGCACGTAGCGGTAGTACTCGATGCCGGCGTCGGAGAATTTCGGGTTGGCATCGCAGCCGACCCGATCGATCACGAACTCGCCGCGTGGCTGGTAAAGCAGGTCGCCTGCCTTACCGTGATCGCGCAGCGCGAGGTACTGGTCGTGGCTCAGGTCAATACTCGGCTGCAGCGCCTCGCGCAGGCGGATGCGATTCGCCGCCGCCTGCCAGCCCGGCAGTACATGCAGCGGAATCGCGTCGGCCGCGTCACCGCTGCCATAGCCCAGCAGCAGCAATTCGCGCCCGGCGAGCTCGACACCGCTGTCGGCTGCATCGGCAAGCCCGGCAGCCAGCCAGGCCGGCAGCGCGCCGGTATACAGGTTGCCGAGTTCCTTCATGCAGTCCGAACCCAGCTGCATCTTGTCCGCGACCACGCGCTGGAAATGTTCGGTGCCACGGAACTTGCGCATCACCTTACCCGCCAGCGGGAAGACTTCGTCACAGATCTTTTCGCGCACGCCGAACTCGGCCAGCTGCGGACAGCCGCGGAGTTCGGCCAGCACGGCATCGACCGGGATCTCCGCGTCTTCGCAATAGCCGGCCAGTTCCGCCTGGTCCTCGGCGGTGCCCTGGGCCAGCGCGAACAGGTAAGCCATGCTCCAGCCGGTTTCCGGCATGCGGTGGTAGGGGCGGTGCATGAACACCGCGTCCAGTTCCCTGAGATAGTCGGCGCCGCTGATGCGCCGGCGGGTGTACATGTCTTCCAGCGCGCGCTGCATTTCGTCGACGTAGCAGCCGGTCGAGTACTTGCCGTTGAATACCGGGATGTCGACGAAGTCCACGCTGGCGGCCGTGCCGTTGCGGTTGATCAGCGGCTTGCGGAAATCGACGCCGCGGTAGTCCGACGCGGTGCCGGCTTCGGCGAGGTTGGCGGTGGCGATAGTCGGGTTCGCTTCCAGCAGCATGGCCACGGCGCCCGCGCCCTGGGTCGGCTCGCCGCTGCTGCCGCGGGCATACAGCGCCTTGTCGGCGCAGACCACGATAGCCAGGTCTTCGCTGCCGTCGGCCGCGAGGAAACGCAGCGCGTTCTTCAGACCGTAGATGCCGCCGAGGCAGGCATGTTTGAACTCCGGAACTTCGCAGTTGCGTGATAAAGGCGGACGGCCCTGCTCGCGCAGTGCGCTGTCGACCATACCCTTGATGATGATCGCGCCGGCCGAGTTATCGGTGCTCGACTCCGTACCCAGCGCCAGGTAGCGCACGCGGCTGGTATCGATGTCGTACTGCTGAATCAGCCGGATCACCGCGTTGGCGGCCATGGTGTAGACGCTCTGGCCCGGACCGGTCAGCCGGAATCCGGAGCCGACCACCTGGGTGATCTTCTCGGGCGCCGTACCCGTCCACTCGCACCAGGACTTCAGGTCGACGCGATAGGGCGGCAGGTAGACCGAGAGTCCGCTGATGCCGGGGGCAGTATCGTTCATTACCAATCAGCCGCTTGGCGTGCGCCGGTTTACTCTACGGTAATCGTGATCACGCCGGAGGTAACCGGCGGGTCATGCGGAATGTGGTTGCCGTCGCCGAGTACCAGCTGCAGCGTGTGGCTGCCGGCAGGCAGGTCCAGGGACGTCTCTGTCTGGCCCTTGCCGAAGTGCAGGTGATTGTCGTCACTGGGCACGGGCAGGTTGGCGTCGGCCAGCTCGGTGTCGATCAGCAGGTGGTGATGCCCGGTTGCCGGCGCCATATTGCCGGCCGGCGCTACCGCCATGCCGCTGATACCGAACTTGACCGTTACCGGGGAACTCACGGTCGAACCGTCTCCCGGGGAAATGAAGAACACGGTCGCGCCCGGCGGTGCCGGCGTGCGCGGCATGGCGCCGGTGGCCGCTGGCGGACTGTCGGGCGACGACTGTTGCGGTGGCGACTCACTGCCGCCGCAGGCGTATAGCGAGAGCGCAAGAACGCAGGCCGGCAGCGCCGCCCGGCTCCGTCGCAAAAAAGCAAATATCTTCAACATAGTCGGATGGTAGCGCACCGTCATCGGGGTGTCATGAAGCGGGCGGAGCCGCGGGCCCTGGATCGGCCTTCCGGCGCGTCGTTTTTTTCCTGGTCTTTTTCGACGATTTCTTGGCGGTCTTGCGCGTCGCAGTCTTCCGTTTCCGGGTTGCGGCCGATTTTTTCTTGCGAACCGGTGACTTGCGCCTCGCCTCGCCGGCGCCCAGCTCGGCCGGATCGAAGTCATCCACATGGATGATATCCATGACCATCGCATCCAGGGTCCGCAGGCTGGCGGCCTCGGCAGCTTTCAGCACACCGTTGTGTTCGGCTTCATCGATCTGCGAAAGCGGATGCTCGCTGGTAATCACCCCGGCCTTGCGTGCTTCACGCAGCCGCTGTTCCAGCGGTTCGGCATCCACGGCTGCCTGCAGGGCGACCTGCAGCTGGCCCAGCGGATTGCCCGGATCGGGCGCTGTGTAGATGTTGCGGCACAGGCGATTGCGCGCCTCGGTCGGATGCGTCACCAGGTCGACGATCTGCTGGCCCAGGGTGTCGCCGGGCGCGAAGTAGGTGCGCCCGCGCGGGAATACCAGCAGGCGCAGCAGCCGCGCGGCAGACCGGTTGGGGAAATTCCTCAGCAGTCCGTGCAGCTGCTCCTGCGCCTGGTAGAGCAGGCTGCGGCAGGACCATTCCACCAGCGGCAGGTCTTCGGCCGGGCGGCCCTGGTTTTCGTAGTGCTTGAGCACCATGCTGGCCAGGTAGATGCTGCTGAACACATCGCCCAGGCGCGCGGACAGCTGCTCCTTGCGCTTGAGCGCACCGCCCAGCGTGAGCATCGCGATGTCGGCGGTCAGCGCAAAGGCGGCGCTGTAACGGTTGACGTGCTGGTAGTAGCGCGATGTCGGCCCTTCGACCGGCGCGGGCGTCAGTCGGGCGTGGGTGAGCGCGAGGAAAAACGCGCGCGCCGCGTTGCTGATCGCGGTACCGATGTGCCCGAACAGCGCCGCGTCGAAATTCTCCAGACCGCGTGCCCGATCGCTGTCCTGCGCCGCTTCCAGTTCCTTCAGCACGAATGGATGGCAGCGGATCGCGCCCTGGCCGAAGATGATCAGGCTGCGCGTCAGGATATTCGCGCCTTCTACCGTGATCGCGATCGGCATCGCCTGGTAGCTGCGGCCCATGTAATTCTTCGGGCCGAGCATGATGGCCTTGCCGCCCTGTACGTCCATGGCGTCACAGGCGACTTTTCGGGCCATTTCAGTGCAGTGGTATTTGAGGATTGCCGACGGTACCGATGGTTTCTCACCGCGCCCGATCGCAGTCGTGGTCACCGTCACTGCGGCATTGATGATGTAGGTCTGGCCGGCCATCCGTGCGATGGCTTCGCCGACGCCCTCGAAGCGGCAGATCGGCAGGCCGAACTGCCGGCGCAGCCGCGCATAGGCGCCGGTCGAGAATACCGCGGCCTTGCTGCCGCCCATGCTGTTGGCTGGCAGCACGATGGCGCGGCCGGCGGACAGCTGCTCGACCAGCATCTTCCAGCCCTGACCGGCGCGCTCCGGCCCGCCGATGATCGCGTCCAGCGGCACGAATACGTCTTTCCCGCGGGTCGGGCCGTTCTGGAACGGGATGTTCAGCGGGAAGTGGCGCCGGCCGTGTTCCACGCCCGGCAGGCTGGTCGGGATCAGCGCTGCGGTGATGCCGTACTCGTCCTGATCGCCAATCAGGTGATCGGGATCATAGAGCTTGAAGGCCAGGCCGAGAACCGTGGCGATCGGCGCCAGCGTGATGTAGCGCTTGTCCCAGTTGAGGCGGATACCGACGACTTCCTTGCCTTCCCAGTCGCCCTTGCAGATCACGCCTGAGTCGGTGATGGCGGAAGCGTCCGAACCCACGCGCGGCGAGGTCAGGGCGAAGCAGGGAATCTCGTCACCGCTGGCGAGCCCCGGCAGATAGCGCTGCTTCTGCTCTTCGGTACCGTAGTGCAACAGCAGCTCTGCCGGCCCCAGCGAGTTGGGCACGCCGATCGTCGAGCCGGCTACGGTCGAGCGTGCCGAGACCTTCGATAACACCATGGCCACCGCGAGCGGGGAGAATTCGAGTCCGCCGTACTCCTTCGGAATGATCATCGCGAAGAAGCGCTGTTCCTTGATATAGGCCCAGACCTCCGGCGGCATGTCGGCCAGTTCGTGGGTGATCTGCCATTCGTCGAGCATCCGGCAGAGTTCTTCGGTCGGGCCGTCGAGAAACGCCTGCTCTTCGGCGCTCAGGCGCGGCTCGGGCATCGAAGTGAGCTTGCTCCAGTCCGGCATCCCGGTGAACAGCTCCCCGTCCCACCAGACGGTGCCCGCTTCCAGTGCCTCGCGTTCGGTGTCCGACAGCGACGGCATCATCGAGCGGTACATCTTGAGCAGCGGAGCGGTGATGCGGTTGCGCCGGAAGCCGTCGAAATTGAGGGCCACGAGGCCGGCATAGATTGCCCAGAGCAATGCCTTCCAGAGCCACCAACCGGTGCCGAACAGCGCATAGGCCAGCATCGCGAAGCCCATCACGATGGTCGCGGAGCGCAGGTCCGTGCGTCGGTAGGCCAGGGTCAGGGCGACGCCTGTGAGGGCGAGCAGCCAGACTAACCAGAGAACAAAAGCGGTCACGTGACAACCTCGCTGGTCGGCGATGCCGGAAAGAGCGCTGGCATCTCAATATAACTGATTGACCGGGCTGGCCGCGCGCGCCTCCGCGCACGGCCCCTGGCCAGGCCGGGCGGTTCAGCTCAGAGCAGGTCGGCGACCGCCTCGCGTTCCTCGCGCAGTTCCGCCTCGGTCGCGTCCATGCGCGCCCGGCTGAAGTCGCTGATGTCGAGATCCTGCACGATCTCGTAGCGCCCGCCGCTGCAGCGGCAGGGGTAGGAATAGATCACGCCCGGTTCGATACCGTAGCTGCCGTCGGCCGGCACGGCCATGCTGACCCACTCGTTGCCCGGCGTGCCCAGCGCCCAGTCGCGCACGTGATCGATCGCGGCCGATGCGGCCGAGGCCGCACTGGACGCACCGCGCGCCTTGATGATCGCGGCACCGCGCTGTTGCACCGTCGGGATAAATTCGTCGACCAGCCAGGTTTCGTCCACCAGGTCATCGGCCGGCTTGTCGCCGACCGTTGCATGGCTGATGTCCGGGTACTGGGTCGCCGAGTGGTTTCCCCAGATGGCCAGGCCGCGGATATCGTTGACGTGCTGGCCGGTCTTCGCGGCCAGCTGCGCCATCGCGCGGTTATGGTCCAGGCGCGTCATCGCGGTGAAATTCGCCGGATTCAGGTCCGGCGCATTTTGCTGCGCGATCAGCGCGTTGGTGTTGGCTGGGTTGCCGACCACCAGCACCTTGATGTCGCGCGAGGCCTTATCGTTCATCGCCTTGCCCTGCGCGGAAAATATCTGTGCGTTGCCCTTGAGCAGGTCGCTCCGTTCCATGCCCGGGCCACGCGGCTTGGCGCCGACCAGCAGCGCATAGTCGGCATCGGCGAAGGCGACCTCCGCCTGATCGGTGGCGACGACGCCGTGCAGGGTCGGGAATGCGCAGTCTTCGAGTTCCATAACCACGCCGTTCAGCGCGCCCAGCGCCGGCGGGATTTCCAGCAGCTGCAGGATGACCGGCTGGTTGGCGCCGAGCATCTGCCCGGAGGCAATCCGAAAAGCGAGCTGGTAGCCGATCTGGCCGGCGGCCCCGGTGATCACGACGCGGGCGGGTTGTTGCATGTGCAGGTTCCTTGTCTGTTGGGTTCGCCGGACGTTTCACGAGAGCGCCGGCGCGCGCCGTCAGCCCGTACCGCGAAGTGTCGCGGCAGTCCGGCTCGTTGGGCGGATTAATTTAGCGAAGTCGAAGGCGGCGGCTAGTTGGCGCGCGCTTTGTAGGAGCGGATCTGCTCGTTGAAGCTGGCGGCGACTTTTTCCATCGCGTCCACGGCAGCATTGTGCCGCTTTACGTGCATGGCTCTCTGGTCGTCGGTCTGGTCGTCGCCGAGTGCGGTGGATTCTTCGTCGAGACACGTCA
>CBFCXA010000090.1:0-8639 GCA_965601985.1 uncultured Chromatiales bacterium
CGCGATTCGCCAGTACCTCGTCGACCAGCCATGGCGTGGCGACGTCGACGTGATCGCAGAGTACGTTCAGCGTCGGCCGCAGCTTTTCCCACTCCTCGGGCGTGAGCTCCTGCTGCTCCGCGAACCAGTTGTCGGTGATCAGCATACCCGGGCTGATCGTGCCGATTACCACGTCGACATCCTGGTTTTCGCTGACCAGGTACTTGGTCAGCAACCAGATCGCCGCCTTGGTGGCGCTGTACACGCCCATGTTCGGGGTCAGCCGCTTGCCGTCGAAACTGCCACCGAGGGTGTTGTACAAAGCGCCCGAACCCTGCGCACGGAACCCGGCAATCGCGACCTGCGAGCCAAACACCGCGCCTTTGAAGTTGCTGTCGATCAGGGTGTGGACCAGGTTCTCGGGCAGATCCTGCACGCTGTAGCGAGCGGTCGCGTAGCCGGCGTTGTTGATCCACAGGTCGACACCGCCCAGTTCGGCGACGGCGAAATCCCACAGTGCCTGGACGTCGTCCCGCCGGCTTACGTCGCAGCGGGTGCCGCAGCTGCGGCCGCTACCCAGCGCAGCCAGTTCTTCTGCGACCCGGCGGGCGTCGTCTTCGCTGCGGCTGGAAATCGCGACATCATGGCCGCGCTTGAGGAACTCCTCGGCCATGCCTCGGCCGATCCCCTTGGTGCTGCCGGTGACGACGACCCTGGACATGGACGACCTGCGTCAGCGGGCGAGCAGAGCGTCGAGATGCTCGGTGCGGATACGTTCCCACTCGAGCTTGAACCAGGGCGTGAAGCACTCCGGTTCGGCCGCGATCTCTGCGGTCAGGTCATCCGGGCTCAGGTAGCGAACCGCGGCGATTTCTTCCGGATGCACCGAGACCTCGCCATGCAGACGACCGGCGAACACGTAGCAGTATTCACGCTCCGACCCGGCGTCGCCAAACGGCGCGTGGTACATGAACTTATACAGGAAGCTCAGCTCGCAGCTGAGATCCAGCTCCTCGCGAATGCGCCGTTGCGCCGCCGCTTCGATGGTTTCCCCGGCGCGCGGGTGCGAGCAGCAACTGTTCGACCAGTACATCGGCCACAGCGGCTTCTCCGCACTTCGCTGCTGTAACAACAGTTCGTCGCGATCGTTGAACAGGAACACGGAAAAGGCCCGGTGCAGGGCGCCTTCGCCCCGGTGGCAATCCGCCTTCGACGCGAACCCGACCTCCTGGTCATTCTCGTCGACCAGAATCAGCGACTCCGAGGGGCTGGATACCGTTTCGCGCAGCGCGCTCAAGCCTGGCCGTCCACTGTCAGGCGCAGGGTCCGGAAACCGTGCCGTTCGATTGCGGCTTCGACATCGTCGGCGTTCCCGTCACACAGCGCGATCATCGCGCCGCCGCCGCCGCCGCCGGTCAGCTTGGCGCCCAGCGCGCCGGCGCGGCGCGCAATACCGATCAGCCGCTCGAGCTCCGGTGTCGATACCTGCAGGGCGTTGAGCAGGCCCTGGCAAATATTCATTAGTTCGCCCACGGCGGCATTGTCACCATCCTGCAGGGCCGAGATCGACTGCAACACCAGGGAATCGACATCGTCGAAGATCTTTTCGTAAAGCCGCGGATTACGCTCGCGGGCGTCGCGCACGCGTGCGACCGTCTTGGCGGTCAGCCCCTCCTTGTGGGTCATGCCGACGATGATTTCCAGAGGATTCGCGATGTTCAGCGGCTCTACCAGCGGCGGATTGCCGCGTCGGTAGACCAGCGGGCGCCCGTAGGTCGCCATGGTATTGTCGATGCCGCTCGGCTGGCCGTGTGCGATCTGTTCTGACTCGAGCGCGAGCTTGTTCACTTCCTCGTCGCTGAGCTTCAGGTCGAAGTGCATGTCCAGCGCGCGCACGATCGCTACCGCCAGCGCGGCCGAACCGCCGAGACCCATGCCGCGCGGTACGTCCGGGAATACCTCGATGCGCATCGGCCGGTCGGCCAGGCCGAGCTGGTCCATGATTACGCCGGCGGCGCGTTCGAAGGAACGGCGTTGTTCCGGCGGCTTGGCCAGCTGGTATTCGATGCCCCAGCGTGGAATCAGCAGCTGCACGCCGCTGTCCGCTTCCTCGACCACCGCGCGCATGGCCAGCGGCACCGGCACGGCAATCGCGTGCCGCCCGTAGACCACGGCATGTTCCCCGAGCAGAATCAGTTTGCCGTAGCCAACGCCGGCGCCGCGCTCTGCGGTGCGCTTGCGCCGCGCCGGTCCGCGCCGCTCCTGCTGGATTTCGGCCAGGATTTCCTGGGCTCGCCAGACCTTGATTTCGCCCTCGCGCAGCACGCGCTCTAGCACTTCGTCGAACAGGTCGGCCGGCGTGCCGGCGGCCGTTACCACGCTGCGCGCGTGCAGGTTCATATGCCCGGTCTGGATACCCTCGGTAGCCAGTGCCCGCAGCGCTGCGAAGTTCTGTGCCAGACCGACCGCGACCATCACTTCCGCCAGCTCGGTGGCGCTGTCGACGTCCAGCAGGCGCAGGTTCATCGCTACGCCAGGGTTCGATTCCAGCGGCCCGCCGACGATGCCGACTTTCATCGGCAGTTCGAGTCGACCGCGCAGGTTGCCCTCGTCGTCGGCCCACCACTGGGTCATCGAGCCATAGCGGCCGTGCCGGGCCGCATAGGCGTGCGCGCCAGCCTCGATCGCACGCCAGTCGTTGCCGGTGGCCAGCGCTACCGCGTCGATGCCGTTCATCACCCCTTTATTGTGGGTCGCGGCACGGTACGGGTCGGCGTGCGCGAAGTCGGCGGCAATAATGATGCCGTCGCGGACGCGCTCGCCGTCGTAACCCCTGCCCGCGAGCATGCTCACCGGCAGCGTGACCTCGGCGCAGGCCAGCGCCCGGTCGGTCAGATTCGACAGGATGCGCAGGAAGACCTTGCCCTCGGTCAGCGTCTCCACCAGCGAGGCCACGCCTTCGCACATGCCGTTGACCAGGTTCGCGCCCATTGCGTCGCGGGTGTCGACAAGCAGGTTGATGACCAGCATCTCGCCGTCCATCGACTGCATCGGGAAACTGTTGACTTCGAGATCTACCGCGCCGCCGCCGCGTGCGACCATGCGTGGGTGAAAGCTGTTGGCCAGGTCGAGGATCTGCTGCCGGTTCTCGAGTATCGCCGCGCGGGCCCGCTGCATGTCGGTGATTTCCAGCACCTGGATCTGGCCGATCAGGATAGGTGCGGTCGAGGTGGTCGTGAAGCCGCCGGACGGACGCGCCAGCTTGGCGGCCGAACTGAGTGCTGCAACGATCGATGGCTCTTCGACCGCCAGCGGAATCACGTACTCGCGGCTGTTGATCAGGAAGTTCAGCGCCAGGCCGACCGGCATGCCCAGCACGCCGATCACGTTCTCGATCATCTTGTCGGCGGCGCTGAGGTCGAGCGTGAGCTCGCCGGCTGCCAGCCGCTCGACGTCCTGGTCCGTCAATAGCCCGCGATCGTGCACGGCCTGCACGCGCTCGCTGATACTCATACGGTAAAAATTCGGGATTCGCGAACTAGTCACCCTGCGCTCCATAGCCTGGCGCGGGCGCTGACGACTCGCGCAATTAACACCCCCAAAGTGCGGCTCGGAAGGTAACAGGAATGCGGGTCCGGCGCCAATCTGACCGCGTGGATGCATTGCCTTCATCGTGGTGCCACAATCTGGTCAACACCCCGATTGATCGCGACCCAAGATGGAAAAAGTCTGGCTGCGCAGCTATCCGCCCGGCGTGCCGGAAGAGCTGGAACTCGACCCGGCCGAAACGCTGGTTTCGAGTTTCGAGACGGCCTGTCGCGATTACCCCGATCTGCCGGCGTTTACGAATTTCGGCCGGACCATGAGCTATGCCGAACTCGACGAGCTGTCGGCGCGCTTTGCCGCTTATCTGCAACATGATGTCGGCCTGTCACGCGGCGACCGCGTGGCGCTGATGATGCCGAACCTGCTGCAGTACCCGGTTGCGCTGTACGGGGTTCTGCGGGCCGGCATGGTGGTGGTCAACGTGAACCCGCTGTACACCTCGCGCGAGCTTCAGCACCAGCTCGAGGACAGCGGCGCGCGCGCGATCGTGGTCGTGGCCAATAGCGCGGCGACGCTGGCCAAGGTCGTCGAGCACACGCCCATCGAGCGGGCCATCGTCACGTCCATCGGCGACCTGCTGGGTTTTCCGAAACGCCAGCTGACCAATTTCGTGGTGCGCTACGTCAAGCGCATGGTGCGCTCCTATCGCCTGCCGAATGCCGTCAGCTTCGACGAGGCAGTTGCGTCGTCGCGTTCCGGCATGCGGCCCGAGACACTGGCCGGTGACGACGTTGCGGTGCTGCAATACACGGGCGGCACGACCGGCCTGTCGAAGGGCGCGACGCTGACACATGGCAACCTGATTGCCAACGTGCGCCAGATCAACACCTGGTTTGGCAGCCGTATCGGGCGGGGCGTCGAGATCGTTCTCACCGCGTTGCCGCTCTATCACGTCTACGCGATGACCTGTAACTGCTTTGCTTATGTGGATCTCGGTGCCCACATCATCCTGATCACAGACCCGCGGGATACTAGGTCGCTGGTCGCCGAGATGAGCCGGTGGAAGCTCACGGCGATGACCGGTGTGAACACGCTCTACCAGGCGCTGGCGGACAATCCGGATATCGAAAAAGTCGATTTTTCGGCGTTGAAGATCGTGTCGGCCGGCGGCATGGCGGTGATGGAGTTCACGGCGCAGGCGTGGTCGGAGCGCACCGGCACCGAGATTCTCGAGGGCTACGGTCTGTCGGAAACTTCACCGGTGCTGACCTCGAACCGCCCCGACATCGAACGCTGGACCGGCACCATCGGTCTGCCGTTGCCGGGCACGGATATTTCTCTGCGTGATGACGACAATAAAGAAGTACCGACAGGTGAGCCGGGCGAGCTTTGTGCAGCCGGCCCGCAGGTAATGAGCGGTTACTGGAACGACGAACAGGGCACCGCCACGGCAATGACCCAGGACGGCTACCTGCGCACCGGCGACATCGCGATCATGGACGAGCAGGGTTACTTCCGCATCGTCGACCGCAAGAAGGACATGATCCTGGTCTCCGCGTTCAACGTATACCCAAACGAAATCGAGAATGTGGTGACGCTGCACCCCGACGTGGTCGAGTGCGCCTGCATCGGCGTGCCGGACGAGGAGAGCGGCGAAGCGGTCAAGATCTTCGTCGTCCTGCGGCCGGGCGCTGAACTGACGGCCGACGAGCTGCGCGCGCACTGCCGGGCGAACCTCGCCGCCTACAAGGTGCCGAGCCTGGTCGAGTTCCGCGACGAGCTGCCGAAGTCCAACGTCGGCAAAATCCTGCGGCGCGCGCTGCGGGACGACTCGGCCTGAGTAAGTTCCAGTAGCGCGCGGGTCCGGCGCGGCGCAAGTCCGTTGCCGCTAGCTTTTCCCCTCGCGACTCTTGCGGCGCTGCGCCTGTGCCGCATCAACGGCGTCCCAGTGATCCGGGTGCACCCAGGCCTCGACGAACCGCGCTTCCTCCCCGGCGGCAAGCTGTGCATGCAGACTGCGGCGATACTCCGCGGCAAGCGCCTTGAAGCCACGCACTACCTGCGGTGCGCGACTGCGCCAGCCGCCGAGCAGCTCGTCCAGGCAGTCATCGAGGGACTGTTCGGGGCCGGCGACCCGGTTGACCAGGCCGATCTGCAACGCTTCCTCGGCGCCGACCCGACGTGCGCTCAGCAGCAGGTCCAGCGCGCGCGCATGGCCGACCGTCGCGACCAGGTCGATGCCGCCGCCCCAGGCCGTGGTCAGGTTGAGCTGAGACTGCAGAAAACCGATCTGTGCCTGCGGCATCGCGACCCGCAGATCACAGGCCAGGGCGAGTTCCGCACCGCCGCCCAGCGCCAGGCCGTTCAGCGCGGCGACTACCGGCAGCGGAAACTCGCGAATGCGATCCAGCGCGGCGCGAACCCGTTGTGACATGGCGCGGGCCTCTGCGTCGCTGCGCAGGGGGTCGAGTTCCTTGAGATCGCCGCCGGCGGCGAAACACTTTTCGCCGGTCGCGGTAATGACCGCAGCACGGAGCCGGTCATCGTCGCGCCGGCCAGCCAGTGCTTCGCCGATCGCATCGAGCAGTGACAGCGTCAGCGCATTCGCCTGCCGCGGCCGGTTGATCGTGAGCCACAGGCATGCGTCCCGTTCGGCAATCAGCAGCGGATCATCGGGCATCGGTCCGGCCGGCGCCAATAGCGCTCAGTAGTAAACCCGCATGACGCATTCCGCGACGCATGCGGGGCGGTCTTCGCCCTCGATTTCGACCGCGTACTGCTCGACCAGCTGCAGGCTGCCTTTGACCTCGTCGACGCTGACCAGCGTGCAGCGGGCGCGAATGCGGCTGCCGACTTTGACTGCGTTCGGGAAGCGGAGCTTGTTGACGCCGTAGTTGATCACGCTGGTCGCGCCGGGGAACAGCGGCTCGTCGGCATTCACCAGTCCGCGCAGCTGAGGATACAGCGACAGGGTCAGGTAGCCGTGCGCAATGGTGCCGCCGTAGGGCGACTCCTGCGCGGCGCGTGCCGGGTCGATGTGAATCCACTGATGATCGCCGGTCGCATCGGCGAAACGGTTGACCAGGTCCTGGGTCACGTCCACCCAGTCGCTGACATGGATCTCCTCACCGATGCGTGCTCTCAGTGCCTGTTGTGTTTCAGCCAGTCCCATATTCCTTGTCTCACTCGTCGTTGCCGGCGCCGGCGGATGCTAGCAGATCATCCGCCGCGGCTTCTCGCCCGTCGCGCCGTTCGCCCAGGTAGACCACGGTCGCGGCGACGCAGATCAGCAGATTGAGCACGCCCATCAGGATGAACGGCGCGCCAGGCCGCCACAGGCCGAACAGCTGTCCACCGACCCAGCCGCCGACCAGCGTGCCGACTGCGCCGAAGAAACTGAACACACCGATGATCGAGCCGGCGATCGGTGAGTCCGCTTCCTGCGAGATCAGGGTCTGCCCGGCCAGGATCGAGCTGATCTGGCCGATGCCGAGCAGGATGGCCGCGACCACCGCGAACTGCGCGAGTGGATCTGCCTGCAGCCCGAATACCAGGTAGCCGATCGTGCCCAGGAACATGCCGATGGCCAGCGCGGCCACCCGGTTGATGCGGTCGTTGAGGATGCCCAGCAGCGGGGAGGCCAGCAGCGCCATGCCGGACACGATGGCGAATTCGATACCGGCACGACCCTGCGCTTCGGCCGCGGTCATGCCCTTGTCGATGCCGGCCTGCGTGACCCAGAGCGACAGGTAGGTGCCGACCACGACCACGTCGCCCCGCGCGGCAAAGGCCGACGCGTAGGCGACCGCGATGCGCGGTTTGCGCCCCGCAGCCAGACCCTCGCGCAGCAGCGTTGCCAGCGATTGTCGATTCTTGCCGCGCCCTTCGCGACGATCGCGCAGGCCCGCCAGAGCTACCACAGCGCTGGCCAGGCACAGTGCAGCGACGATGGCCAGCGCGGTGCGACTTGCCTGCAGCGGCTCCAGGCCCGAGGCTTCCAGCCACTTCGGCAGATTGCCGCCGACGAATCCGAGCAGCCCGATGCCGAGTCCGTTCATGATGCCGAGCACCGCGATCAGCTTGCCGCGCGAGCGCTCCTGCGGGTAGTCGGCCAGCAAGGCGGAATAACCCGCGACGATCGCGGCAGCGCCGATTGCATAGAAGCCGCGAATGCCGGTCAGCGCCATCGCGCTGCTTGCCCAGGGGTAGGCAAAAAAGCCGGCTGCAACGATCAGGTAGCCCACGGTAACCACCGGGCGGCGCCCGATACGGTCTGACAAGGCGCCAAACGGACCGACCAGTAGCAGCAGGATGATTTCCTGGACCACGGCGAGGTTGGCGGTCACCGGTCCCTGGGTATCACGCGGCAGCCCGAGCGATACCTCGAGCACGATCGGCTGGATGAAGTTGATGAACGCCATGAACGGGATGCCGGTCAAAGCGGCATAGATCAGGGTCAGCCCGTTGAGGCGCGATACGCCGGGCTGCAGCCAGAGAAAGCCAAGTCGCTGCCCGACGGCGTTGGAATCTTGCATGTTTCCCCCGGAGCACCTGCTGCCTGTGGTGCCTGCGCTGGAGCTGATTGTTCGCGATGCCGACAGCCGCGGAAATGCCCGCCGGTCAGAGGCCGGGCGGATCCTAGCCCATTTCCTCTCGCGGCAGGACTTTTTGCGCCGCGGCAGGGCAGGGCGGGGTCGACATAAGTCGATGAAACCGCTGTGCAACCGAACCCGAAACCCTTGGAACTCTGGGCCGCAGACACCATCTGAAAGGTAAACCGGCTCCGCTCATGCACGTTATATACTGTCCTTGTCCCTGAACCATGCCCGCAGGAAACCCTATGTCCCCAGCCCGCCTGATGCTTTGCCTGGCTCTTGCCGCCCTGGTGGCCGGGTGCAGCTCCAGCGGCATGTCCGGCTCCAGTTCCGGCAGCAGCGGGAGCCAGTCGGGCAGCCCGAGCGGCGGCTCGTCGATGCCGATGCCACAGGGTTCGGGCAGCAGCGGCAGCTCCAGTCCCAGTTCGTCGGGCCAGTCGCCGTCATCGTCCGGCGGCACGCCGTCAGGCAGTCAGTCCGGCAGCGCCGGCGGGATGCCTCAGGCCGGCGGCATGCCCG